>JBIIAK010000046.1:0-7244 GCA_044239945.1 Microbacteriaceae bacterium | reverse complement strand
TTGAGAGACGGGACGAAAATCACGGACGGCGATGGGCTTCGAGCTCGAGCCACTTTTCGAGTGCAGGCCCTAGGTCGGGACGTTGCAACGCGAGTCGGACGATGGCTTTGATGTAATCGAGTTTGTCTCCCGTGTCATACCGACGACCGCGGTAAACAATTCCTAAGACTCCCCCGGCAATGTTGTGCGTTGCCATGTGGCGCAGAGCATCCGTCAGTTGGATTTCGTTCCCCTTGCCCGGTTCGGTGTTCTCAAGAATTCCGTAGATTTCGGGACGCAACACATACCTGCCGATTACCGCGAGGTTCGATGGTGCGTCCTTCGGGTCCGGCTTTTCGACGAGGTCAACGATGCGGACGACATCACCTTCACCGATGTCGTTAACCGTCGCAATGCCGTAGTGGTCGGTCATATCGGCCGGCACCTCCATCAGAGCGACAACCGAGGCGTGGTGCGCGTCGTGTGCGGCAATCATCGGCCCAAGAATGTTGTCTCGTTCATCGATGAGGTCATCACCGAGCAGAACAGCAAACGAATCGTTACCGACATGCATTTTCGAGCGAAGCACCGCATGCCCAAGTCCTCGCGGTTCACCCTGGCGAACGTAATGCATATCGGCGAGATCGGTAGATTGTTCGACCGACGCGAGTCGTGACGAGTCACCCTTTTTTCGAAGAGCGCTTTCTAGTTCGGGGGCATTGTCGAAGTGGTTCTCGAGTGCGTTCTTGTTTCGTCCCGTGATCATGAGAACGTCGGTGAGCCCATTACGCACGGCTTCTTCGACGACATATTGGATGGCGGGCTTATCCACGACGGGAAGCATTTCTTTAGGCATCGCTTTGGTGGCGGGAAGGAATCGAGTTCCCAGACCGGCAGCGGGAATGATCGCCTTAGAGATGTGAGATGACATTGGTTAAGGATAGCGCTGCGCGTCCTCTTTATGATGGGCACATGACCACCCGTGATGAGAAGGCGGAATTGCGCGCTTTTGTTCGATTGACACGCGCGGCGCGTTCGACACAGGAACTTGCGTCGGCCGCGCACGATTTTGAACAGTTTCTCGTCCATTTAGCTGACCAATACGCGTGGCACCGAATCGCCGCGTTCATTCCGACACCCACCGAACCGCCCATCGCGGGCGGTCTCAACACGTTGGTCCTGGCCGGAGTTTCCGTAATTGTCCCCGTCTCGGCGGCCGACGGACTGTTGGATTGGATGGAACTCGGTCCGGACACTATTTGGTCGACCACTAATGATTCGATGGGCATGCCGATTCCGTCGACGGGAGCGAACACATCACCTTCTGGTCTCGATGCGGTACTGATTCCTGCCGCTGCTGTGGACCGCGACGGCAACAGGCTCGGGTGGGGAAAAGGCTTCTACGACCGTTTTCTCTCGTCGGTCGACGGAAAGCCGCTGTTGATTGCCGTGGTGTTTGATTCCGATTGCGTTGACGAAGTCCCAACGGACGTGCATGACGCACCGGTTGGCGCGATTCTTACCGAAACCGAAATCTCGTTCACTCAGTAGTGAGGTGGCTTTTCCGCCTTGAGCCGTTCGTCGTTATCGGTCTCTGAGTGACGTTCGGGTTCCGGTGCGGGCGTCGGGTCAGTCCCGAGTGGGGCCGGGCGAACAACTCGACGCTTAGGCGGCTTCTTGTCCGTCACGCAGAATTCTCTCGATTTGATCAGCGACGAGGTCCGGGCTGAGGAACAACTGGAGCTCGTGGATACGGGCATAACGCCAACCGCAGCGCGCCAACATGTCCGGACGGATTCGAAGGCCCTCACGAAGAGTCATTGGCATGATGTTGTCGTCAATGTCAATCGCGACGCAATTGTCACCCAAGCGTGCCGCGAGCGGAACCCCGGGTACGTCGGTGAGAAGAGTCATGCCACGAGTGCTGAGGCGCGTGCCGAGGTCGTGCATAAGCGGGTGTTGTTCGCTCTCGTGAGGGACGAATGCGAGCGTTTCGTCGATGAATCGCCCCAGAGCATTGACGCCTTTTGACATTCGCTCGTCGCGAAGTTCCGCGGTGCTTAGAGCCGAAATCACCGTGAGGTGACGCGTCGCCCGCGTCATCGCGACCGCGATGAGGCGTTCGCCGTCCTCTGTCGACAGCGCACCGAGGTCACTAAGGACACGACCGTGGGGGCTGCGACCGAAACCAAGGGCAAAAATGACTCGATCACGCGTCACGGCCGACGCTTGCTGCAAGCTGAGCACAACGAATGGCGAGTCCGCGTGTCGGGTGAAGAAATCCTGCAACGTTCGGTTTGCCGGCAACGCGCTGTGGATTGCATCCTGCACACGCGCCACGGTTATGGATGACGCGCTGATGACCATAAGGGAGTGCTCGGGGTGAAGCGTCGCGTGCTCGACAACGTTGGCAACGATGGCGTCGAGTTCGGTGGCGGTCGCTTCGATACGACCCGTCTTTTCGTCGAGTGGACCTTTGCCCTCAACATTGATGAAAGACAATCCGCTCTCACCGAGTGACGCCGACGCGAGAGGCCACGTGCGTAACCCATCCACGTAAAACTGAGTTGAAATCTGCGCGGCGAGTCCGGTCCCCAGCGGGCGGTAGGACATCGTCATCGCATGGGTGGGAAGAATCTGCGCAAGTTCGGCCAGCACCGAACGTGACCCTAAACCGGCATCAACGGAATCGTCTGGCGTCACAGTAAACGAGGTCGGGCGATCAGTGACAGGGTCACCAAATGTGACAATCTGGTCACCGCGCGAAATCGCGGGGGCAACCTCGGCGACAGACATCGCCCCGGCGTCGACAAGAATGACAACATCGAATCGCTGGTTTGGCGCGAGTGTTCCGATTTCATAAGGCGAAATGCACCACACCGGCGCCAAAATATCGGTCAACGTCGGTGCAACGGCCACGAGGTTACTGACGGACGTCGGACCCACGGTCAATGCCGTCTTGATTGCAGAGGTCTCGTCAGGAAGGTCCGTAATCGCAATTCGCCAGGCTTCCGCGAGTGAATGGGCAAGTTTCTGGGCGTTACCCGTGATGTGGGCCTGGTCGACAAGCCGGAAGTCGTTCTCAAGGCGATCCAGAATTGTGGTGTCTGCGCCAAGCAACTGTCCCCGATCCGCAATGATTGCTTCGAGGACCCCCCGCCACCATGCAAGCTGCAGTTCGGCGGTAATGATTTCGCGCGTGACGATTCGCCCAGCGAAAACGTGGAGAAGTCCTTCGAGCCCGCGTACGCGCATGGAATCGACAATCGCACTGCGCTCGTGAACAGTGTCGATGCTCGTGCTGTCAGCGGCCAGCGCCGTAACCAACTCAGATACAACGGAACGAGGTTCGACATCGAGCCGACGAGCTAGCGGTCCATTAAGCAACGCGATGTCAGACAGAACCTGGTCCAGTTGTTCGCCAAGACCGACAAAACCGGCCGGTACAGAGGGTCTGTACGCCGCATTGACCAGGGTATTCCACTGGGTTCGGGCGACGCTCGCGGCGGTGAGCGCACCAAGCATGTCGGGAACATGTGCGCCGGGACGAACGAACTCTTTCGCGAGCTTCTTGAGACGGCGTCTCTGAGCTCCGGGCATCGCGTCATCCCGTGTCTTGGGACCATAGGCTGCGACGAAGTCGTCGATGGACCTATCGAACAGTTCGGGTGTGAATTTGTCCAACGCCGCGCTCACACCGCGCAACGTGTCCAGTCGATACTTAAGGTCCTCTAGTGAGGATCCGGTTCCCACCGGTGTCGGCTCGAGAATTTCGACAACCATGCCTTCGAGCGTTGCGAGGCCGACCGTGTCAAGCCGAGTGGCCGCGTGGAATGCGGCAGAGGCCTGCTCGGCATTGTCGAAATGCGCTGTCGCCCATGGCGAAGCAGCGCGAGCGGATTGGAACTGGCCGAGGTCAGCAGCCGCGAGAATCGTCCCCACGACCTCGTCCATCGTGGAGGTCAGGGCGATGACCGATTCGACATCAAGCGACACTTCGTTGGTTGCATCAGTCGTATTGGCCAGCCGCGCAAGTTCACGAATCGCGTCCAGAACGCTGACACGGAAACGCGGGTCAGGTTGGTTGAGCGCTGTTCGGTAATCACTGATGACGCTGCGCATTCGCAGTAGCGCCGTGTCGACATCCATGGTGTTGGGCACGGGTGTTTTTTCGATTCGACTGATCGAGCGAATGAGGTCGGCCTTGATTGCTGAGGGCGACGCACCCAGACCGTCGAGCCCGAGTGCGCCCAGGGTGCGGCGGATGTCGTCCAGTCGTGCTCGGCGCGGACCAGCGACGAGGACTCGCTTACCCGAGCGAATTAGCTCGCCAACAGCGTTCACGATGGTTTGCGTTGCGCCGGATCCTGACGGAGTACCGACGACAATCGAGTTTCCGGCAACGATATGAGCGATTATTCGTTCCTGTTCGGCATCCGCATCGAGCAACAGGCTGTCGGTGTCGAGGCTTCGCGTATCCGAATTCCCCGGATCAACCGCTGCGTGACTTTCGGTAATGAGGCCTTGTGCGTTCGGGTTCCCGCCGATCGTATCGAGCAGCGGGTGGTCGAGAATTCGAGCGGCACTCACCATGTTCGATGCAACATCGCTCAAGTTGGCAATTGCGAGTGTGGGCACGACCATTGCGCCGTCGATGTGCGCGATGAGGCCGTGCAACCGATCGAGTGCACCATTAGGGCGGAACGACCCGTTGTCATTGGTCAGTGCGACGAACGCGCGCTCATCAAGAGCAACGCCGAACTGGTAAGCGAGTTCTCGGGCAAGGGCGGGGTTGAGGTGCAACGCTCCCGTCAACTGAACCTCGAGGTCGTCCCCTTTTCGGTGCATCGAAATGGGACGCAGCAGCATCGGTGCCGTGAAATGTTCGTCGCCGTTCGTCCAGGACACGAGGCCGACAGCAAGAAACACCGAGTCGATTCCGCGCGCGGCGGCGAGTTCGACCGCTTTGTCGTTGATGCGCGAGGCGCGTTGGCGGGCGCGGTGTAGCGCAACATCATCGCGAACAAGGTTTCGCAAAAGAGTTGGCGTGCCCGCAAAAAATCGCGCGAGTCCGCCCGGGTGGCCCGTGCTCAGTTCGATCGCGACGTCGCTGGGGAAATGCAGAAGGGGGTTCGTTCCACCAAGTTTCGAAAGTTCGCGCCGCCACTTCTCCCACACCGTCTCTGCAACGTTGGTGATCGTAGCCGTTGGGTTGCCAGTGGCGAGATTTGACGGGTCATCGAATTCGGACAGCGCGCGGGAAATGTCGCCTGTCCAGTCGCTTTCGTCCGACCCCAACACGCTTTTACGCTATCGGGAACCCCAATAAAACCGCGGAACCACTCCGATGGCTGAATTTACGGTCATCGGAGTGGTTCGACGGGCTAGGACACCGGTACCAACAGCACGACGGGCTCACTCGTGCCGGACTTGGACGTTGCCGTTACGGTTGCCGTCCATGTAGTGGCGCCAGGCAGATTAACGAAGCTGGCCGACATTCCAGTAACAACCTTGGTGAGCGTTTTCTTGCCGTTTTTTAAGGTCACGGTGTACTTCTTCACGGGCAATCCCCCGAGGTACGCTGGCGCGTTCCACGAGACGGTCACCGTCTTGTGGGACGGCGACACCGCACGAGCGCGTGTGACAGGAAGTGGCGCGACTCCTTTGACGTTCAATGAAACAGCACCGGTCGACACGACGCCTTGTCCGCGCAGCAGGTAACGACCCGATTTGCTCGCACAGACCTTGAGCGTCGCCGTTCCGTCCGCCGCGACCATCGCTGAAAGTATCTTGCCGGCACACGTCTGCGACGCTCCCTTCGGGGGTTGTATCGACACTGTTGCGGGGTTAGCGGTGCGAATCATTCCAGTCGCCGACTCGGCAAACCCAGTTGTCGTGATATTCACCGTGACAAGTTCGCCAGCACGCGATTCAGGCGTGACCACGGGAGGCTCAATCCAGGGCATGTCTTCCATGACAATTTTTACGTCACGATCACCGAGATTCACATTCACACGTTGAATGAGGATTCCATCGTTGTATTCGACTCGAACCATAGAACCTTCGGTCGAGTATCCAGTGAGGTAGACCTCGCCGAACTCGTTGGTGACGCCGTCGGAAATTAACGCGGGTGACGTGAAGGTTGCCCCGTCAACAGTCGCAACGTCGTATAGTTCCGTTGCGCTGACCGTCGCCCCGACGACAGGCAAACCATTCGCAAGCTCAACGCGAACTACGTGCTGTGATTCAGAAGGCTCGGGCGGCAACATGATCAGTGATTCAGTCGAGAACCCGATAACGGTCGACTTGTTGTAGTCGGCGATTGCGCCCCCCAAGAGTTGAACATTGCGCAACGAGACGTCGATTCGTCCTGTTGGAATGAACGGGAAGGTAGCGCGACCTTCGACGGTGAGACCGTAGTCGAGAGCTGACTCGAACGAACCGTCTTGTTTTCGCCACGTGACCTGCCCGCCATAGACGGGCTGGCCAGTTGAATCCTGAACGGCAATCGTGTGTGAAACCAATCCGCTAGTGAAAGTGGTGATCGTGTCAGAGAACGGTGACACCCCCGCCACGTTTTCGGCAGCCAGACGAATGTCTATTGCTGATCCAGCCGCGAGTCCGGTGATTGTCGCGGCGGACTCTGTTGACGTCGCAATGCGGGTCTGCCAGGTTTTGCGATCGGTCGACCACTGGATTCTGTACCCCGTCACGGGCTCATAGGGGGACGACGTGGGGCGCCACGAAATTGTCACCGTGTTCGCCGTTGACGATGTGACCACTGGCGCCGTCGGTCGAAGTGGCGGACTCGCGGTTTTGGCGTCCACCACCGTGGAAGCGGTTCCTGTGCCTGCCTGACTCACCGCCGCGATACGGGTCTGGACGATCGAGTCGTTCGGAACTTCCGGGCTTCTCCAGGACGTCGATATTCCCGAGACTGTTGCCGTTGCCCACTCGCCACCCGCGACTCGCCAGGTAATCACGTAACTGTCAATGGCGAAATCACCGGCTGCCGGTGCGGTCCAGGAAACAGTGACGGAACGCGCAGTCCGTCCCGTTTGAGTCAAACTCGTGACCTTCGAAGGGGCAATGGCCGCGTGAGCAGTCCACGCACCGAACCCCGACATAACCCGAGGCACACTGCTAATTCCTCGACCTTGAATGAGGGAACCCCAGCAGTAGACGGTTGCCGAGACTCCGATTGCGCAGGACCGGCGGGTGGGGCCACTCGCATCGTCACTCGTCGCGAGGTGCGCGACGGGTTC
>JBIIAK010000045.1:0-7404 GCA_044239945.1 Microbacteriaceae bacterium | reverse complement strand
AGTTCAAAATGAGTGGCCACCTCACTCGCGGCAACGAGGTGCCCGTGGTGAATGGGGTCGAACGTCCCACCCATTACGCCGATTCGTCGGCGGGTGCGTTCGACCGTCACAAAAGGCCTAGTGGTGCGCGGATTCGCTCGAGCCGCGACGCGGGTTGCGGTGGGCAACGTCGCGGTTCGCGAGAACAACCACCGCGAGAGCAATGAACCCGAGGGCAAAGATGCCTGCCCACACGATTGCAGGGAAGGTAAGAGGCGCAAGTTCTTCCGTGGCGCGGATAACAATGTTCACGATTTTCTCCCTCAAAAAGCTGTTAGGTCAAGATTACTCGCGCCACTGGCCGTTTCCGCGCACAATCCACTTCGTGCTCGTCAATTCACGCAGTCCCATTGGGCCTCGCGCATGCAGTTTCTGGGTCGAGATTCCGACCTCAGCACCGAAACCAAACTCACCACCGTCCGTAAACCGCGTGGATGCGTTGACCATTACAACCGCCGAGTCCACCTCGGCAACAAACTTTTCGGCATTCGCCATATTGTTCGTGATGATTGCATCGGTGTGATGAGTCGAGTGGATGCCGATGTGGTCAATCGCAGCCTGGAGGGAATCGACAACCTTCACCGCGAGGTCGAGAGAGAGATATTCGTGGCCCCAGTCCTCGGCCGTCGCCACTTCGGCGTGGGGAAAAATCTCGCGAGTCGCGTCATCGGCATGGACTGTGACACCCGAATCGACCAATCTCTGCAGAATTGAGGGAATCAGCCGTGATGCCGCGTCACGGTGTACGAGCAACGTCTCCAGCGCGTTGCACACTCCGACGCGTTGCGTTTTTGCGTTGTGAACGATGTCACTCGACATTTCGAGTTCTGCGCTGGCATCAAGGAAAATATGGACAACGCCAGCACCGGTTTCGATCACGGGAACGCTCGAATCGTTGACAACCGCGTTGATGAGCGCGGCGCTACCACGCGGAACAAGAACGTCGACGAAACCGCGTGCGTTCATAAGTCGGTTGGCTCCGTCGCGCCCAAACGAGTCAATCGTCTGAACCGCCGCTCGAGGCAAACCGCAGTTCTCGAGAGCGGATCCGATCACATCGACAAGCACCGTGTTTGTGTTTTCTGCTGCACTTCCGCCTCGCAAGATGGCGACGTTACCGCTCTTGAGTAAAATTGCCGCGAGGTCGACTGTCACATTCGGTCGCGCTTCATAAATTGAGCCAACCACACCGAACGGAACTCTAACCTGTGTCAGGTGTAATCCGTTCGGAAGTGTGCTTCCGCCAAGAACATCACCGATGGGATCGGGCAGGGCCACAATGTCACGCACTGCGCGCGCCAGACCTTCGACGCGTTCGGTCGTGAGCGTGAGTCGGTCGAGTAGCCCCTCTGCCATTCCATCGCCTCGCGAGAGATTCAGATCGTGGGCGTTTGCGGTCACGATGCGATCCGAATTCGTTGATAGCCCATCGGCAATGGCCTCGAGAACCTGATTCTTGACCGTAGTCGATGTTTGAGCAAGAACGATTGATGCTGCTCGCGCATCGTCGAGAATCTGCTGGAAGGCGTCGGTCATGGTTGCCAGTTTAGGTTGCGCGTCCTAGCGGGAAGACGCCTCGAACCACGTTCCGACCGAAACACCCGACAACGCCGGTCCGATGTTGGCTGCTGACGTGAGGATGACAGGGACCCCCGCGTGCGTTGCATGCAGGGCCGCGGCGATTTTGGTTTCCGCTCCACCGGTGCCGACTCCTGCAGAACCGATTGACCCGATTTCGATTCCCGACAAGTCGTCTCCAAAGGTCACGAATTCGATCATCTCTGCACCGGGCACCCCCGGAGGGTGCGAGTACAACGCGTCGACGTCGCTCAGCAACACCAAAAGGTCTGCGCCGACGAGTTCGGCGACCAATGCTGCGAGCCGGTCGTTATCGCCAAACCGAATTTCGTGGGTCGCGACCGTGTCGTTCTCGTTGACAATTGGGAGGAACCTGAGTTCAAGGAGTTTCTCAACCGCGGCCTTTGCATTCTCGCGCGTCGCATCGGACTCGAGGTCGCCAGAGGTCAACAACACTTGAGCTGCGACAATTCCAAATCTGTTGAGGCTGTCTTGGTATCGGACCATCAGCATCGTCTGGCCGACTGCGGCAGCGGCCTGTTCGGTGACGAGATCATTTGCTGGACGAGCGGACAGACCGAAATGAGGAAGCGCCGTGGCGATTGCCCCACTCGACACGAGCACGACGTCTACCTTGCGCGCGTGTGCGCCGGCGAGAGCATCAACGATTGTCGCCAACTGGTGAACGTTGTCACCGCTAATCGACGATGACCCGACCTTGACAACGATTCGCATCGCTGCCGTCACCTCACTCCGCTTTTCCACCATCGCCCTCTTCCGACCACATTCCTGCTTCGCGTTCACGTTCCAATTCCGCACGGGCGGCTGCTTTCGCGTCCATGCGTTCCTTGTAGGACTTACGGCGATCCGACGTCGTTGCCCGATCGCTCTCGTGCAATCGAGCATCGGTTCCACGCGGACTAACCATCATTTCGGCAGCACTCGTCATCGTCGGTTCCCAATCAAACTCAAAACGATCACCATCGCCAATGTAGACGGTGGCTCCCGGAACCGCACCAGCCTTGTAGAGGTGGTCGTCGAGGTCGATCTTGGCAAGACGGTCACTGAGATACCCGACGGCTTCCTCGTTGTTGAAGTCGGTCTGTTGGACCCAGCGTTCAGGCTTGACTCCACGAATTCGATAGGTCACATCGTCACCTCGGTGCTCGACCAGCACGTTCAGTTGCTTCTCGTCAACCGCGCGCGGGCGAATGACGATCCGCTGGCGCGATTCTTCCGCAGCGAGTCGCTCAGCGCGATCGGCTCCGACCATCTGGCCGATTCGAAGAGTCAGGTCACGAAGACCCGCTCGCGTTGCCGCCGACACCGCAAAGACCTCATACCCGAGCGCCTCGAAATCGGCGCGAACTAGTTCGGCAAGGTCAGCCGCTTCGGGAACGTCAATCTTGTTGAGGACGATGAGTTGGGGGCGCTCGATCAGCGGAATCGAACCGTCGGGAACGGGGTAGGCCGCGAGTTCCGCACGGATGATGTCAAAGTCGCTCATCGGATCGCGCGCCGGTTCAAGAGTTGCGCAGTCAATCACGTGAATGAGGACGCGGCATCGTTCGACGTGTCGAAGAAAGTCAAGTCCGAGTCCTTTGCCCTCGGAGGCGCCCGCGATGAGTCCAGGGACATCCGCAATCGTGTAGCGATACTGTTCGACGTCAACGACCCCGAGGTTGGGATGCAGAGTTGTGAACGGGTAATCGGCGATTTTCGGTTTAGCGGCCGAAACAGACGCGATGAGCGACGATTTTCCCGCTGACGGGTACCCGACCAGGGCGACGTCGGCGACGGTTTTAAGTTCGAGAACGATGTCACCGTCCCACCCGAGCGTGCCAAGGAGCGCGAAACCGGGTGCTTTGCGTTTGAGCGACGCTAGGGCCGAATTCCCGAGACCACCCTGACCGCCCGGTGCCACCACGTATTCCATGTCCGGCTTGTCGAGGTCAATAAGAACCTCGCCATCGACGTCCTTGACCACGGTTCCCACTGGCACGGGTAGCGTCAACGATTCGCCCTTGTGCCCGCTGCGGTGGTCGCCCATTCCGAAACCACCGTTTTCGCTCGAACGATGCGGGCGATAGTGGAAGTCGAGGAGGGTCGTGACTTGGGGATCCGACACGAGAATGATGTCACCACCGTTACCACCGTTACCACCATCGGGACCGGCAAGAGGTTTGAACTTTTCGCGCTTGACCGACACACAGCCGTTGCCGCCGTGTCCCGCCTTGAGGTGAACAGTCACCTCATCGATGAACGAGACCATGTGTCACCTCCTTCTCTTGCGAAAATACGACAAGGCGGGCCGAAGCCCGCCCCGCCGAGTGAAAAACTTAAGCGCTCTGAACGATGTTGATGACCTTGCGGCCACCTTTTGCGCCGAACTGAACCGAGCCTGCTACGAGTGCGAAGAGAGTGTCATCGCCGCCTCGGCCAACGCCTGCACCCGGGTGGAAGTGGGTTCCGCGCTGGCGGACAATGATTTCGCCAGCCTTGACGACCTGGCCGCCATAGCGCTTAACCCCGAGGTACTGGGGGTTCGAGTCGCGTCCGTTGCGAGTGGACGACGCTCCCTTTTTATGTGCCATGTCGCTTTTCTCCCTCGACTACTTGATGCTCGTGATTTTCACGCGGGTTAGGTCAGCCCGAAAGCCCTGACGCTTGTGGTACCCGGTCTTGTTCTTGAACTTGTGGATGATGATCTTGGGGCCGCGAAGGTCTTCGAGGACCTGTGCTGTGACGGTCACCTTTGCAAGCGCTGCGGCGTTCGACTCAATTTTGTCACCGTCCACGAGGAGGACCGGAGCGAGTGAAATCGATCCCTTGTCATCGGCTTTGATTCGGTCGACAGTGAGAATGGTCCCAACTTCGACCTTTTCCTGTCGCCCTCCGGCGCGCACAATCGCGTAAACCACGGTGATGTCCTTTCGAAAACCCGGTGCGGGCCTGAATGTTGGCATTGCGCACCAAAGGACAAGAATAGCCGAATGGTGCCGTAGAGGCAAATCCTGTTAGTCGGCGCTCGTCGGTTCGTCGGCGGATGTGTCTGAGGTGGCTTTCTTCGTCGCCCGGCGGGGGCGGCGGGCGGTTCGCGCACCAGGTTCTGGCGGCTCGGGAAGCGAATCCAGAAGCGAATCGAGGTCCGCAATCGACTTTGTTTTGCGGGTCACTGGTGAGCCTTCGACGCTGTCGTGGTTGACGGTTGCCGTTGCGATCGCGGCAAGCGCGCTCCGAGCGCTATCGGTGATTTCGTGTGTCCCTGTCTGCCCACGCTGCTGTTTGGGCTGAGCCGGCTGTTTCCCGCGACCGCGACGCGATGCGCCGGGTTCGGGTGAACCCTCGACTCGAGCTTTTCCAACAGGTTCATGGTGAATAATCAGCCCACGACCAGCACACACCTCACACGGTTCGCCAAAGGTTTCGAGCAGTCCGAGTCCCAGTTTCTTTCGAGTCATTTGGACCAGACCGAGGCTTGTAATCTCGGCAACCTGGTGTTTGGTTCGGTCTCGTGACAAGCATTCGATGAGTCGTCGTTGGACCAAATCGCGATTGCTTTCCAGCACCATATCGATGAAGTCGATGACCACGATTCCACCGATGTCTCGCAACCGAAGTTGCCGAACAATTTCTTCGGCCGATTCAAGATTGTTTTTCGTGACGGTTTCTTCGAGGTTGCCCCCCGAACCGATGAACTTGCCAGTGTTGACGTCGATGACTGTCATCGCCTCAGTGCGGTCGATGACGAGTGAACCACCAGAGGGCAACCACACCTTGCGGTCAAGCGCTTTGATGATTTGCTCGTTGATTCGATAGGTGTCAAACGGGTCGGTTCCATCGTTGTGGTCGATAATTCGTTCAATCAAATCGGGTGCGACCTGCGCGAGATAATCCGAAATAACGGTTTTGGCTTCGTCGCCGTGAATGATGATGTTCTGGAAATCTTCGTTGAACACGTCGCGGATGATTTTGACGAGAAGGTCTGGTTCGGAGTGAAGCAATACCGGGCCGTTGCCCTTGCCGGCTTTCTTCTGAATCGCATCCCACTGGGCGGTGAGGCGCTGGACATCGAGAGTCAGTTGTTCTTCGGTCGCCCCTTCGGCAGCCGTGCGCACGATGACGCCGGCGTTCTCTGGCAGGACCGTCGCGAGGATTTTTTTGAGACGGGTGCGCTCTGAATCCGGCAACTTGCGTGAAATGCCGTTGATCGAGCCGCTCGGAACGTAAACGACATATCGTCCAGGGAGGCTGACCTGGCTTGTCAGTCGTGCACCCTTGTGACCGACCGGATCTTTCGTGACCTGAACGAGGATCGGGTCTCCTGATTTCAACGCCATCTCGATGCGTCGAGGTTGGCTGGCGTTTTCTTCCGTCGCTGTTGCGTCCCAGTCAACTTCACCTGAGTACAGCACCGCATTACGACCGCGGCCGATGTCGACGAAGGCGGCCTCCATCGACGGCAAGACGTTCTGCACCTTACCGATGTAGACGTTTCCGATGATGCTCGACTCGGTGGAACGAGCAACGTAGTGCTCAACGAGGACGTTGTCTTCGAGAACACCAATCTGAATGCGGCCATCTTTGCTGCGAACAACCATCTTGCGGTCGACGCTTTCGCGCCGAGCGAGGAACTCAGTTTCGGTTACGACGGGACGGCGGCGCCCACTGTCGCGCGAATCTCGGCGACGCTGGCGCTTGGCTTCAATCCGCGTCGAACCCCGGATGCGTTGTGGCTCGGTGATTTGCTCCGGTTCGATGTAAACGCGTTCGACCCGTTCGGATCGTTCGACGCGGTTGCCCCGGGTACGGCGACGAACCGAGGGGCCTTCGTCGTCCATTGGACGACCGGACCGGATCGGAATGTACTCGGGGGCCGGCGGACGGAACACGAGTTGCATCGGGTTGTCGAGGACAATCGGCTCAAAGGTAGGTTTCGCCTCGGGCGAAGTGCCTGTATCGACATCGGGCGACTCGTCATTGGCGACGACGATTTCTTCGGGGGAATCGACTAAGGGCGTTTCCGCGACGGAAGTTGCACGCGTTTCGGGGGCCGTGAACGGCGACGAGACATACTCGTTCGGATCAAAATCTGTGTTTTTCACCATTTTCTGGTGCACCTCTCGGTGATTTCTTTCGAAATCTCATTCTGTGAAGCAGTGCTTCAAAACTGTTGTGTGATCGCGTCGAGTGACGCAATCCGCGTACTTTCACTACGCGCGGAACTGACTATCCGCTTAAATCTTTCGATTTCTAGCCCGGCATGTCCGGAAAAGTCCTGCGCGATGAACGCGCACCCTCAGTATAGCCCGCTCTGGCCGAGAGTGCCGAAAGCGTTAGCTGACCTCGCTGTAGGCGTGGAAGGTTGCAGAATCAATACCTGCGTCCAGCGAACAGCCGGTGTACCAGAAGTGGTACCAGGGCAATCCGGCGCCAGTCCAGTCTCCCGAATCTACTCCGTTTGCCGTTCCCGAGATGGTCGCTGTGGCGCGCTGTAAACAGGTGATTCCGACACCGGGCCCGATTCTCGAGCCGGCATTAGGCGGTCGCAGTGTTTTCACCGAAATGTTGAAGTAACCCGTGCCCGCGTTTTCGGAAACAAGGTCCGCAGTGGGGATGAAATAGTTCTGGATAACGCCGCCCGCTGACTGGAAACTCGTCCAGTTTATGGTTCGTGACGGGCTGACGCACACGTTGGGTTCGGCACCGGAAGCGCAGTACCAGACGTACTGACCCGTGTCGATTGGCCTAAATTCAATCGTAAGACCGGTTGGGTCTGGATCAGGA
>JBIIAK010000044.1:0-7415 GCA_044239945.1 Microbacteriaceae bacterium | reverse complement strand
GGCGCGTTCGCGCAGTTCGTCTGGCCGAAGCGAGGCGGGAAAGGTCACGGCGTCGCCGATTTTGACCACATCTGCTTTGGTGCGGTCATGTTCGTCACTGACCTCACCAATCAATTCTTCGATGAGGTCCTCGAGCGTCGCGATTCCCGCCGTACCGCCATATTCGTCGACAACTATGGACATCTGGTAACCACCCTGACGCAATTCACCGAGGAGGACATCGAGATGCATCGTCTCGGGGACTCGAAGGGCTTCCCCCTGCAACGCACCAACCGGGACCTCGGAACGCCGTTCACGAGGCACGGAAACTGCATGCTTGACGTGGACGATACCGACAACATCGTCGGCGTCCTCGTCGATGACAGGAAATCGCGAATACCCCGTTTTGCGGGTCAGAGCAATCACGTCGGCAGCGGAATCGCCCACTCGAATGGTGGCGACACGCGTGCGCGGCGTCATGATGTCTTGGGCCTCGTGGTTGGTGAACGACAACGCCTTGCCCAACAGAGTCGCGGTGTCTTCTTCCAACGTGCCATGCATTGAGCTGTGACGAACCGCGGACGCCAATTCCTCTGCAGTTCGCGCAGATGACAATTCTTCCTTCGGTTCGATTCCCATCGCACGCACAATCCGATTGGACATGTTCACGAGGAACGTCACAAACGGGGAAAACAGCCAAGTGAAGGCGAGTTGGAACGGCGCGACAATCTTGACAACTCGGCGAGGAACGGCGAGAGCAAGATTCTTGGGGAACAATTCCCCAACAATCATCGAGAGAATCGTCGCAATCAGAATTGCCACGACTACCGAAACCGTGTCCACCACTCCTCCAGCAAGGCCCCACTCTGTGAGGACGGGGGCAAGGAGGCTGCTGATCGCAGGTTCCATTAGCCACCCAGTCAAAAGCGTCGTTATCGTGATACCGAGCTGGGCGGACGACAGGTGGGTCGACGTCCTCGTCAGAGCGCGAATCGCAAGGGCAAAACCTTTTTCGCCGGAGTCCCGGCGAGCTTCGAGGTCTGGGCGATCAAGCGAAACCAGCGCAAACTCGGAAGCAACAAAAAACCCCGTGCCGACCGTGAGCAGCACACCAATTCCAATTAGGACCCATTCGTTCATGCGACACCGTGCGCGAGCGCAACCATCGGTGTCGCGTATCTATGCGGGCCATCCATACGTCAAGTATAGATTGTGAAGCACGTCAACAGAGGTGCGCGAACCGCTCAGCGACGGGACTAGGCTAGTTATCGGTAGCACGCGCCTGCCGTCGAATTTCCAGCAATGAGGTGACAATTCACAGTGTCCAGTGACGGAACTACTGACCTGAGTGCCAACGATTTCGGAGCCAACGATTGGCTCGTTGAAGAAATGTATGAGGCGTGGGTGAAGGATCCGTCTTCGGTTGACGCGTCATGGATACCGACTCTCGAGACCTACGCGCAGAAACTCGCCGGTGGCGCAGTCGCCCCCGTCGCTGCTGCCGCAACCTCAATATCAGCCGATTTTGACCCGAACGTGACCGGGCCGATTACGGCACTGCAACCCGCGTCGCGCACAACCTCGGCATTGCCGACTGAAACACCAATACCTGCCGAGGCGCCGGTTACCTCTCGACCATCAGAGATAACCGCCGAAAACACTGTCGCCGCATTGAAGGGAATGCCCAAGGCTCTCGCGGCGAACATGGACGCAAGTCTGTCCGTCCCGACGGCGACGAGTGTTCGCACGATTCCCGCCAAACTCATGATTGACAACCGAATTGTCATCAACAATCATCTCCGCCGCTCCCGTGGTGGCAAGGTCTCGTTCACCCACATCATCGGTTGGGCCATGATTCGCGCCCTCAAAGCGTTCCCCTCGCAAAATGTGTTCTACGACGAGCCGGACGATGTGCCGTCGTTGGTTATCCCCGCGCACATCAACCTCGGCCTTGCGATTGACATTCCCAAACCCGACGGTAGTCGCGCGCTTGTTGTCCCTGGAATCAAGAAGGCCGAGCAGATGAGCTTTGCCGACTTCCTCGAGGCTTACGAAGACGTTGTTGCCCGCGCGCGCGCCAATAAACTTACCGCCGATGATTTTGCCGGAAACACGGTGTCCTTGACAAACCCCGGTGGAATCGGGACCGTTCACTCGGTTCCGCGGCTTATGCGCGGACAGGGGTGCATCATCGGCGCGGGCGCACTCGATTACCCCGCCGAATTCCAAGGGTCGTCCGAAAAGGTACTTTTCGACCTTGGTATCTCGAAAACCATCACGCTGACGTCGACCTACGACCACCGCGTGATTCAAGGTGCCGGGTCGGGCGAGTTCCTCAAGATTATTCACGGACTTTTGATCGGTGACGACGGTTTCTACGATGACATCTTTGCGGCGCTTCGTATTCCCTACAAACCGATTCGCTGGTCGCAAGACATCAAGGTCGATGTGTCGGACGAGATCAACAAGACCGCGCGCGTGCAGGAACTGGTGGACGCCTATCGCGTTCGCGGACACCGCATGGCCGACATCGACCCGCTGCAGTACCAACAGCGCACGCACCCCGACCTGGAAATCGAGAACCACGGACTGACGTTCTGGGACCTCGATCGTGAGTTTGTCGTCGGTGGTCTCGCCGGTCGTCGCACGATGTTGCTGCGTGAAGTCCTCGGATTGATGCGCGACTCATACTGTCGAACCGTCGGTGTCGAATACACACACATTCAGGACCCTGAACAGCGCGCGTGGTTCCAAGAAATCCTCGAACAGCCGTATCAGAAACCGACGCACGACGAACAGATGCGAATCCTCGACCGCTTGAACCAGGCCGAGGCCTTCGAAACTTTTTTGCAGACCAAATTCGTCGGGCAAAAGCGCTTCTCACTCGAGGGTGGCGAATCCATCATCGCCCTGCTCGACGAAATCATCCAGGACGCGGCCGACTTCGAACTCGATGAAGTCGACATCGGCATGGCCCACCGTGGCCGTCTCAATGTTCTGGCCAACATCGCGGGCAAAACCTACGGCCAGATTTTCCGCGAATTTGAAGGAACAACTGACACGAGTACCGTCCAAGGTTCCGGCGACGTCAAGTACCACCTCGGTACTGAAGGGGAATTTATTACGGCGAAGGGGCAAAAAATCCCGGTCTACCTCGCCGCCAACCCATCGCACCTGGAAGCTGTCAACGGTGTGCTCGAAGGCATCGTACGCGCCAAACAGGACCACAAACCAATCGCGTCGTTTACCGTTCTGCCTATCCTCGTCCACGGTGACGCGGCGATGGCCGGTCAGGGTGTTGTCATCGAAACATTGCAGATGGCCCAACTGCGCGGTTACCGCACGGGCGGAACGATTCACGTTGTCGCCAACAACCAGGTCGGATTCACAACCCTGCCGAAAGACTCGCGCACCTCGCTGTATTCAACCGACGCCGCGAAGTCGATTCAGGCGCCCATCTTTCACGTCAACGGAGACGACCCCGAAGCTGTCGTTCGCGTCGCGAAGCTCGCGGTGGGCTACCGCCAAAAGTTCAAACACGATGTTGTCATCGACGTCGTGTGTTATCGCCGACGTGGACACAACGAGGGCGACGATCCGTCGATGACACAGCCGTTAATGTACAACCTCATCGAAGCCAAGCGGTCCGTTCGTACTCTGTATGCAGAGTCGCTCGTCGGGCGTGGGGACATCACCCAAGAGGAGTACGACGAAGTTCAAGCCAAGTTCCTCGCATTGTTGGAGCAAGCCTTCACCGAGACCCGCGAAGACGAGGATGCGTCTACCGGAATCTCGAACGTTACGGCTACGGCATCCCAGGTTCAACGGCACCCGCAATCGACGGCGGTTGATCCGTCAGTAATCCACCGAATCGGAGACGCACACGGTGCGCCCCCCGAGGGCTTCTCGGTCCATCCCAAGCTCGAGCAATTGTTGGCCAAACGAATCGACATGAGCCGCAGTGGGGATATCGATTGGGGTTTTGGCGAACTTCTCGCTCTCGGATCACTATTGCTCGAGGGCAAAAAGGTGCGATTTGCGGGTCAAGACTCCCGTCGCGGAACTTTTGTCCAGCGACACGCGGTTTTCCACGATCGAGTGAACGGCCAAGAATGGCTTCCGCTCGCCAACCTCGCCGACAACCAGGGCCGTTTCTACATCTATGATTCGCTGCTTTCCGAATACGCCGCGATGGCTTATGAATACGGCTACACCGTGGGAAACCCCGAAGCGCTTGTGCTGTGGGAAGCTCAGTTCGGTGACTTTGCTAACGGCGCACAAACAGTCATCGACGAATTCATATCTTCTTCAGAACAGAAGTGGGGTCAGAACTCTGGTCTCGTCCTGTTACTGCCGCACGGATACGAGGGACAGGGGCCAGACCACTCGTCAGCGCGTATCGAGCGTTTCCTGCAGATGGCCGCCGAAGGGAACATGACCATCGCGCGCCCCTCGACACCGGCATCGTATTTCCACCTGCTGCGTCGTCAGGCCTACGCGCAGCCTCAACGACCACTCATTGTCTTCACTCCGAAGGCAATGCTTCGACTTCGCGGTGCGACGAGTAGTGTCGATGACTTCACGACCGGTACGTTCCAGCCTGTGCTCGATGACCGAAGCGTCGACGGTCAATCACGGCGAGTACTTATTCACTCGGGAAAGATTCACTACGACCTCCTCGCTGAGCGCGAAAAACGTGCATTGACCGGCGTCGCGCTGGTTCGCATGGAACAGTACTACCCGTTCCCCGACGATCAGTTGCGGGAAATAGTTGACCGTCATCAGGGCGCCGAATTGGTCTGGGTTCAGGACGAACCCGAAAACCAAGGAGCCTGGCCCTTCATCGCACTCGAAATGCGTCGCCTTGGATTAGACAATCTTCGTGTCGTCTCGCGGCCAGCGTCGGCATCCCCTGCAACCGGTTCATCCTCACGTTCGGCAGAGGAACACGCGGCCGTCATGGAAGGCGCGTTCGAGGGACTCTAACGAGTGTCGGCGAACAGCGATTTACGCGTCGACGATTCCGTTCTGATTCTTGATCGAATTGAGTATTGAGATTCGCAAATTTTCTGGAGCCGGTTCGGCGCACGCAGACCGAAAACGATCGGTCAATGTCTCGAGAAGTGCGACTTCTTCGTGGCAACTCTCGCACGATGTGCAGTGAGCACGAACATCAGCGCACTCCATCTCTGTCAATTCACGATCAATAAGGATATCCATCCGCTCGCGGGCAGACTGGCAACCGCAATCACCCTGTGTGTCCATTAGATTCCCATTTCTTTCTTGTGTGTGAGCACGAGTTCTTTGAGGATGGCACGTCCACGATTCACACGGGTCAGCATCGTGTTCAGCGGAACCCCGATCTTGTCGGCAGCGTCCTGATAGGGCATTTCCTCGAGAATGACCAGTTTGAGCGCAGACCGGAACGGTTCACGTACATCGTCGAACAACGCGCGAATTTCGTCGAATGTGACCTTTTCGATCACGGCACTCTCGGCGCTTCGCGCGTAGTAGGCGGGAGCATCCATGACGATTTCCATATCACCAAACAACAGCGGTTCGTTCTTTTCCTTGCGCAGAAGGTTGTATGCCGTGTTGGTGATGATCTTTTTGAGCCACCCCAACGCATACGTTCCCTGGGTATACATATCCCAGTTCTGATAGGCCTTTCCCATCGCGGTCTGAAGAACTTCTTCCACCAGTTTTTTTGACAGGTTGAGGCGGTCGAGTTCGTACACCGTGTGCCGATACAAGCGGGGATACACCGAGTTGTAGACCTCTTCGAACGAGCCACGGTTGACGTAGTTCGTTTCGATTTCGGACGGGTCCCACTCGAGGGAACTCGGAATGGGGACGTCCTCGACGTTCTCTACCTCACCAGCAAGGATGTCGTTGCTCGCGGGGGTTTCATCGGTAACCATTATTCGTGATTCTATGGTGTACTCCTTCTCTTCTGCCGTGGTGAAGCCGTTCCTCGCGTAGAGTCGAAACCAATGACGTCCCGCGTTTATTCCCGAGAGAGCGAAAATTGGGTCGCGCCACGCGCAACCTCTCCGCTCCACGCGGTTGTTCCAATTCCAGGAAGCAAGAGTCTCACCAACCGCGAGTTGGTTCTGGCCGCGCTGTCCGATCGCACCTCGGAAATTCACCGCCCACTTCGTTCGCGCGATTCGGCCCTGATGATGGAGGCCCTCGGTCAACTCGGTGTTGAGTGTCGCGACAGTTTAGGCAGAGGGGCAGACACGTTAGTGGTTACCCCGGCGGAATTGACCGGTGGCGTCACCATTGACTGTGGATTAGCGGGAACCGTGATGCGGTTCGTGCCACCCCTCGCCGCCCTGGCAGACGGGCCGGTGACCTTCGATGGCGATGATGGCGCACGACTCCGCCCGATGGCGACTACAATTGACAGCCTGAGAAAATTGGGTGTCGAGGTCGACGACGACGGTCGTGGAACGCTGCCCTTCACTGTTAATGGAACGGGTCGCGTTGTCGGCGGGGACATCTCGATCGATGCCTCAGAGTCGAGTCAGTTTGTCTCTGGGCTGTTGCTCGCGGGAGCGCGATTCACCGACGGCCTCACTCTTCGACACACTGGCGAGCACCTGCCATCCACACCCCACATCGAGATGACCATCGCCTGCCTTCGAGCCCGCGGGGTCATAGTCACGGCACCCGAGCGGGGTGTTTGGCGAGTCGAACCGGGACCAATCTCGGGGATTGACATCGACATGGAACCCGACCTGTCCAACGCAGCACCGTTTCTCGCGGCCTCACTCATTGCCGGGGGAACCGTCACCATCCCCCATTGGCCAACCACCACCACTCAAGTCGGCGACGACCTCGGTGGGTATTTCGAGGAATTCGGCGCAACGGTCACGCGAAATGATCGAGGTCTCACCGTCGATGGTGGTCCAGGGGTTCTCGGAGGACGGCCAATCCGCGGTGTCAGCCTCGACCTGTCGACCGGCGGCGAACTGGCCCCCTCTCTCATTGCACTCGCGGCTCTCGCCGCTTCGCCATCGACGTTCACCGGAATCGCTCACCTGCGTGGTCACGAAACCGATCGGCTCGCGGCGCTCGTTACCGAAATCAATCGTCTCGGCGGCCATGCAACCGAACTGCCCGACGGAATCCACCTGGAACCCGCGACACTGCACGGTGGTGAGTGGCAGAGCTATCACGACCATCGCATGGCGACCGCCGGCGCCATCATCGGTTTGGCCGTCGATGGGGTCGAAGTCGAGAACATCGGCACAACCGCCAAGACGCTTCCTGAATTCACCGCGATGTGGACGGCGATGCTCGAATCATGAATTGGTTTCCGGAGGACGCTGACCGCTTCGACGACTACGACGAGACGGCCGCCAAGGTCCGCCCACCCAAAAGGGGAAGCAAACCGCGCACCAAGAATCGCCCAGCACACGACGATTCGA
>JBIIAK010000043.1:0-7483 GCA_044239945.1 Microbacteriaceae bacterium | reverse complement strand
TACTGGTGGTGTCGGAAAGGACATCATGAGACTTCGCCTCACTATCGCGCTCACCGTCCAGGTGGTAGCCATCCTGTTTAGTTTCATGGGTTGGGTCGATGCATTGCAAGGCGGTGCGGCTGTTGTGATGGTGGCGTTGTTGACCGTTTTGTCTTGGGCAATCGGTCGTGTTCGAATTCCGGTTCTGTCCTGGGCGTCACTCCTCACGGCAATCGCCCTCAGTGTCACTACGGTGGTGCTCGTCGTCATCGCTTATGACCCAATGGGGCCGGACTCGCAGTTCGAGAGCAATCCGTGGTCATCGACCATTTCCATGGTCAACGTGGTGTTCCGAGTTGCGGCCGTCGCCGTCATTGCGGGCACCGTGTTTTATGCGATGCGTATCGGGGACGAACGCAAAAAGTCCGCGCTCTCTTAAGTTCTGGGGATAGATTTCGCGCCACGACGGCGGGTGCCCCACGATGGGGTTATGTCAAACTTTTCTCGTGATTCCTCTGACCGCGGCGACGTTCCGGGCTGGGTCCTCATCACCCTGATGACGGCGGGTCTTGTCGTCGTGATGTGGGCGATGGCCGGTCCGGCGCTCGGCGAAATCTTTAACAACGCCATCGATCGCGTCCTGTCGATATGACACGCGGGCTCGAACGCGGCAGTGCCCCGGTCGAGTTCATGCTGGTCGGAGTTTTGCTGGTCGCGGTTGCCGTGACCGTGCTGCAAATCGCTTTTTTCGCTCACATCCGCGCGGTTGCGATTGATTCGGCGATAGCTGGCGCAGCCCACGCCGCCTTGGCGGACACGACCGATTCAGAGGGCGTGATTCGTGCCACCACACTTGTTTCGAGCGGTGTCGCTGCGTCGTTGGTTCAATCGGTGACGGTCGCGCCGGGTGAATTGAATGGAAAGCCAATTGTCTCGATCACGATTGAGCTCGGTGTTCCGATGATTGGACCCTGGCTGATCCTTGCCGAGACCGACGTCACCGGACGTGCTTTTCGCGAGAGCCCTTAACTGAGTGGGACCCCGCCGAAGCGGGGCCCCACCGTGGTGCGAGTTGTTAGTTGCCCGCGCGCATCTTCTTCGCAACCTCGATGGCGTCCGAGTACGGAGCCTTCGAACGAAGGTAGGGACGTGCGATAAGCAGGTACAACAGTCCTGGCACGAACACCGCAACAACACCGATGATCGAGATGTTGTCGATGAACCAGTCACCGCTGGCGCCAGGCTGGAGCAACCAGAGGATGGCCCAGACACCGTAGGCGAGCGCGGCGATGTTGACGACGATTCCGAGCGAGCCGAGGCTCCACGGTCCGGCGGGCTTCCAGCCACGGAATCGCTGGATAAGCGATGCGAGGACGACCGACTGGAACGCGATGTAGATGCCGAGAACGGCGAAGGCCGTGATCGGTACCAGCGACGCGGGGTTGGCGTAGATGACGACGCAGAGCAACATCGGGATGATGCTCGCAACGAGCAACGCGTTCGTCGGAATCTTGCTGCGGTCCGAGATCTTGCCCAACCAACCGCTGGCAGGAAGCATCTTGTCGCGTGCGAACGAGTGCAACAAGCGGCTTGCCGCGGCCTGAAGGCTCAAGCAGCACGAGATAAACGCAACGACGGCAACGACGAGGAACAGGCGAGCGCCAGTTTCTCCGAGGACGTCCTTGAGGATCGTTCCGATGGGGTCGGCGTTCTCACCCGCCGCGGTGGCGGCGAGCAGTTCGGGCGATGCGGCGAGGACGTAACCCGCGAACGACGCGAGTGCCGAAAGGCCACCGACGAGAATCGTGAGGATCATGGCCTTCGGGACCTCACGAGCGGCGTCGCCTACTTCTTCGGCGACATCACCACAGGCTTCGAAACCGTAGAACATGAACAGACCGACGAGTGCTGCGCCGACAAAGGCGGCGCCGTAATCCGCGGACGCGAACCCATCGGTGAAGATGCTGAACTCGTTCTGGCGTTCGAACAGAAGTAGGTAAAGACCCAGTCCGACCACACCGACCAGTTCCGCACCGAGTCCGATGACAGCGATTCGAGCAAGAGTTTTGGTTCCGCCGAGGTTGATGAGGAGCGCAACCACCAGCAGGCTGATCGCAAGGATCAGCGTCAGCTCGGGTGAGACTTCGGTTACGCCAAGTACCGTGGCGAGGAAGCCCGTTCCATACTGTGCGACCGAAGCGATTGTCACGAGCATCGCCCAGACATACACCCATGCGGTGAGCCATGCGGTTCGACGCCCAGCAAGGCGGCGCATCCACGGATAGATTCCACCGGCGATGGGGAATTGCGAAACGACTTCACCCATGACGAGGGCGACGAGCATCTGTCCACCACCGACGATGAGAATCCAGAAGATCGAACCCGGACCGCCAATCATGAGTCCAAACCCGAAGAGTGCATAGATTGCGACGAGCGGGGACAGATAAGTGAACCCGAGCGCGAGAGCGCTCCATACGGTCATGGAGCGGTTGTATGACCCCTCGTATCCGAGGGCGCTGAGTTGCGCCTTATCGGATTGGGCCTTGTCTGACGTAGCCATTGTGACCTTTCGATTTGGTGAATATCGCGAGGTGCTCCCGGCATTGGTCGCACCCCGTTGTGCTGGGGCAAACATAGCGCGTTTTTTTCTGCAGTGATAGATGATTTACGCCACAAATTTTTTTCCCTAAATCATTCACCATTCCAGTATTTAGAATTTGGTCATAGAATTCACCTCAACATCCATTCGCCACCAAGTCGCTCGAACAATGAGGTTCACCTGATGCCTACTGAAATTGCTGTACCGTATCTAGACATTTCAGATCCGTCCTTTGCGATGCATTCCGAGGCAGTTCACAACGCCCGCGAACAGCATTGGTACGCCAGAACAAACTACGGGTTCGCGATACTGCGGCACGAATATGTGAGCATCCTTCTCAAGGACACCCGCTTAAGCCAAGGCAGCGGTAAATGGCCGGACCACAACGGTGTTCATTCTGGGTTGTTCCATGATTGGTGGACCAAGTGCCTCTTGGTACTCGAAGGCGACGACCACCACCGAATTCGACGCATGCTCAACCCGGCATTTTCATTCCGTCACATCGAGGCGTACGTCCCGCGCTTTGAAAAACTTGCGGCCGAACTCGTCGACGGGTTTATCGATAAAGGCACGTTCGAATATGTCAACGACTTCGCAGAACCATACGCAACCCGTGTTCTCTGCATATTGACCGGAATCCCAGAGACCGAATGGCCCACCATCGCCCGCATCTCGAGTTCGATCGGCCTGGCCCTGGGAATCACCATCAAGGAAGATCTGCCTGAGATAGAGGCGGCACTCGCCGAACTCTACGGGTATTCCGAGACACTCATCGCCGATCGCCAAGCAAATCCGCGCGACGATCTCGTGACGCGCCTGGTCGAAGCGAACCGAGACGGTGACAGCCTGAGTGACGATGAACTTCGCAACGCTCTGTGCCTTCTGATCTTTGGCGGGATGGACACGACCCGCAATCAACTCGGGCTTGGGATTCAGACAATGATGCGAAACCCCGACCAATGGGAGCTGCTCGCGAAACACCCGGAACTGGCTCGCAATGCGGTGGAAGAAGTCATGCGATCGAACCCGACGACCACGTGGGTGACGCGCGAAGCTGTTGTCGATTTCGATTATGAAGACCTTCATGCGCCCGCCGGATCGACCGTTCACTTCTTCACCCAGGTAAGCGGGAACGACCCAGCGGCGTACCCCAACCCTGGGATTGACATCACCGTTGAACGAGCGCCGCACTACGGGTTTGGTGGGGGAATGCATCACTGCCTCGGGCACTTCGTTGCTCGAATGGACATGGCGATTGCATTCCGAACACTGTCCCAACGAATGACCAACATTCGCCTCAACGGGCAGGATGAATGGATGCCCGATTCGGGCAACACTGGACCGGTACATCTTCCACTCGCGTTCGACAAGCGATAACCTCAAACAACACCAAGGAGAACACCATGCACGTTTCTGTAGACCGCGCCAAGTGCGACAACCACGGTCAGTGCACCTTTTCGGCACCGACCGTTTTCCGCCTCGATGACAAGGGAGTTCTGGAATTCGAGGAGAACCCCGACGACTCGTTGCGCGCGGACGTCGACGAGGCGGCCGACGTGTGCCCCATGCAAGCCATCCTGGTCACAGACTGACACCGATTTATCCCACCGAAAACAAGGACAAAGGAGTCCCACCAATGGTTGACCAACTCGGAACGAGTGCCCTGACGGACAACGACGCGTTCTCTCGCCACCAGGCGTCGAACATGCGTCCCGACGTCATCAAAGATCTCGAACAACAAATTGCCGCGGCCGGCGTCGAATTTATCTATTACATGTTGCCGACAATCGGTTCGAAGGTTGTCGCCAAAATGGTGCCCGCGCGGCATCTGCGCCGAAACCTCGAAAAGGGCATCGCCCTGCACCGCACGGCTGTCGCTGACTTGCAGTCGACTCGCGAGGGTGAACTAATTGGTGGCGGAATCGGTGCGCGAGAGATGATCGCCCTTCCCGACCCATCGACCTTCGTCGTGCTGCCGTGGGACACGTCGGTTGCCCGCATGCTGTGCCTCGCCTACGAACCGATGCACTTCGCCGAAGTTGGCGGGCGCCCGCTACAAACGGACTCCCGCGGGTTGCTCATCCGTGCTCACCATGATTTCACTGCCCGCACCGGGTACGAGGTTCGCAGTGGTACCGAGCCCGAAATGATGTGGACCGGACCGGGCCTCGAGGTCATCAAAAAGGAAGGTTCGAGCCCTGCTTACCAGGTGGAAAACCTAGAGCGCATGCGACCAATCTTCAAGCAGGTTGTGCGTTACGCGCAAGCATTCGGACTGGACATGATTGAAGGCGACTACGAGGACGACGGACAGTTGGAACTCAACTGGATGTACGACCGGGTTGAACTCACATCAGACCGTCTCGTCACGTATCGCCAGATCTGTAAGCAGGTCGCGCGCGAGCAGGGCGTCACGGCGTCGTTCATGCCCAAGCCGTTCAACGGACTCATGGGTAATGGTTGTCACCACAACCTGTCGTTGTGGAAAGACGGCGCCAACGCGTGTGTCGAACCCGGCAACACCAAGATCCACTTGTCGGAAGTCGGCCGCTGGGCTGTCGGCGGAATGCTGACCCACGCGGCGGACTCGACCGTGATCATGGCGAGCACCGTCAACTCGTATAAGCGTTTTTGGGATGCCGGTCAGTTCGCGCCGAGCTCGCCCTCGTGGGGACTCGATTCCCGTGCGGGCATGATTCGGATTTCGTCAATCGGTCGGATGGAATACCGTCAGCCAGACTCGAGCGTGAACCCTTATCTGTCCCACACGGCGCTCCTCGCGTCGATTGAGGACGGTTTGGAACGGAAGATCAATTCGGGGGATCCCCTCACGGATGAGAAGGCGAAGGTCGTGAAGTTTGACCTGATGCCGATGACACTAGGAGACGCCATCGTGGAATTCGAAGGAAGTGCCCTTTTGAAGAAAGCATTCCCCGCAGAGTTGCGGGATGTTTTCATCGACCTGAAGAAAGACGAATGGGCCCGTTATTGCGGGGTCATCACCGAATGGGAATTCGCACAGTATTGGGAGACCCTGCCGTGAGCCGCCTTCTTCGTCTTGCGTGCATCGACGCCGATGCCCCGCCTCTGTTTGACCTCAGCCCCGACGGGATTCACCGCACGGGATACGAACCTGCCGCTGCTGACCTCGTTGCGAGCGTAATGGGCCGCGAGGTTGAATGGGTCATCACCGCGTGGGACAACATGATTCCGATGGTTCAAAACGGCGAAGTCGACGCGGTCTGGTGCGGACAGGGCATGATTCCCGAGCGCATCGCACTCGTCGATTTCACCCAGCCCTACGCGATCTTCAACGAGACGGTGTTGGTCCGGGCCGATGACCCCGCTCGGTCGAACACTGAGATGAACGGCTACAAGGTGGGTGCCATTGCGGGAAGCGCCAACCTCAAAGTCGCACAGACGATCGTTGGCGCCGAGATTGTCGAATTCACCGGTGCGTCGGTGTTCGAGGACATGATTGCGGCACTGCGAACAGGAGCCGTGGACGCGTTCGTCGATGACGATGTCGTCATGATTCCGTTGGCCGATAACGACCCAGATTTCGTCGTGGCTTTCACTGCTGAGACCCGAAACCCCTGGGGTATCGGGGTTCAGAAGGGCAATGCGGAGCTGTTGGGGCAACTCAATAGTGCGCTCGACACCGTCATCGCAGACGGTCGACTCGCATCGGTGTGGAGCACCTGGATGCCGGATTTGGCGTTCCCTCTGGCAAAATAGAGCCCATGAGCCACAACATCACCCCGAGCGATGTCATGCCCGAGGGCAACGCGACGATGCCAAGCGATGCACCGACCGTTGCGGTCGTGGTGTCACTCAACATTCCCGAAATGACAGACGAAGTAGCGGGGCTCGTCGCTCGCTTTACTCGTGTCGCTCTGACCGAACTGAACGACGTTGGGGCAAAGGTCGTGCTGTTGGATTCGAGCAAGTCGCCGCTCGACCCGGCCGCAATCGCCGACTTGGCTGACGGAGTGCTGTTCCTCGGTGGCGGAGACGTCGATGCACGAATTTACGGCCACACCGAACCGGTGAACCACGAGTACGGTGTCGACCGCGCGGCGGACGACTATTGCATCGACATCATCAACGCCACAATTGAGCGTGACGCTCCAATGCTCTGCATCTGTCGCGGATCGCAGTTGCTGAATGTGGCACTCGGCGGCGACCTCATTCCGGACATCGAGAACTACCACCCGCATCGTGGCGGTTCAGGCGACCCGATGTTCAAAGACGAACCCGTCATACTCGAACAGGGAAGCAAGATTCGCGAAATTCTCGGTCGTGACCGAGTTGCGGTTCGATCTGGGCACCACCAAGCGGTCAATCGAGTGGCCGAGGGACTTGTCGTCAGCGCTCGTGCCGAGGACGGAATCGTCGAGGGAACGGAAATGCCGTCGGCACGATGGGTCGTCGGAGTCCAGTGGCACCCCGAGGACGATGATGGTTCAGCGTCCGACCGTCGGGCACTGTTTCAGTCGTTCGTAGACCAAACGAAACTCGCTCGGATCGCGCGCTAGCGCAGCAGAGTTCGCGGGGCTGCCACAAGCTGCAAGCCGAGAGCAGGTCCCGAAACATCAAGTCGAATCGAGTCTTGGGGCAACGACCCGACACGATTTCCCACGAGAAAGCGGCCCGAGTTACCAACAATGATTCGATCAAATTTCGACACGAGCGCGGCGTCAGCGGGTATTTTTCGCACAATTGGCATGACGATGGACTCTAATTCTCGAACCTCCGTGTCACAACCCGCCGTACCAATCAACTCGCCATCTAGTGACAGCGGAACCATGCTGGTCAGAATGTACTTGTCCATCCCCGCGTAATCGAGGTATGGACCCTGAATTGCCGGGTTTCCGGTCGAGACAACCTCGGCGAACCATTCAT
>JBIIAK010000042.1:0-7571 GCA_044239945.1 Microbacteriaceae bacterium | reverse complement strand
CGCAAGGCTCCCCAGTACTCGAAGCGTTAATCGGTCATTCTCCGATGTCGAGTCTCTTTGGGACCGATGGTGTTCGCGGGCTCGCCAACGCGGAACTAACGGCCGACTTGGCTCTGCGTCTTGCGCAGGCCGCGTCGCAGGTCTTGACCCAAGGTCGTCACGCCGACGAGGTGCGTAGAGAAGGACGTAAGCCGCGTGCGATTGTCGCTCGCGACCCTCGAATCTCTGGCGAATTCCTGACGGCTGCCGTTTCGGCGGGGCTGGCAAGTTCTGGTATCGACGTTCTCGATGCTGGCGTTTTACCAACTCCCGCCGCCGCGTTTCTCGTCAACGATATTCAGGCTGACTTCGGTGTCATGATTTCGGCGTCGCACAACCACGCTGCGGACAACGGCATCAAGTTCTTCTCGTTCGGGGGAACAAAGTTACCCGACGTGGTGGAGGAGCGGATCGAAAAAGCGATGGAAGGGCCACGTTTGCAACCGACTGGCGCGGGAGTTGGGCGAATTCGACGTTTTGCCGATGCTGAAGACCGTTACGTGCTTCACCTCCTCGCAACGATGGACGTCTCGTTGGCTGGATTGCACGTGGTCATCGATTGCGCGAATGGCGCCGCCGCCGGAATTTCACCGCGGGTGTTCAAAGACGCAGGTGCGCAGGTCACCGTTATTGGTAGTGACCCAGACGGCCTCAACATCAACGAGGGGTGCGGGTCCACCGACCTTGCGCTATTGCAAAAAACAGTCGTTGATGTCAAAGCGGACCTGGGAATCGCCCACGACGGTGATGCGGATCGATGCCTCGCCATCGACGCGTCCGGAAACGTCATTGACGGCGATCACATCATGGCAATTCTCGCAACTTCAATGAACAGCCGGGGCATTCTCAAGAGCTCGACGGTCGTTGCAACGGTCATGAGCAACCTCGGTCTCGAGATTGCCCTCGATCGCGAGGGAATAACTCTTCGACGTTCCGCGGTCGGCGATCGATATGTTCTCGAGGACATGGAAACAGGCGCCTATAACTTTGGCGGCGAACAGTCGGGTCACATCATCTTTGCCGATCACTCAACGACGGGTGATGGGCTACTTACCGGACTTCACCTTGCAGCCGAAATGGCGCGGACCGGAAAGACTGCTGCTGAACTGGCGGCCGTGATGACCGCGCTACCCCAAATTCTCGTCAACGTGAAAGATGTTGACCACAGAAATCTGGATTCAGATGGGGAAATCGCCGCGTTGCAGAGGGAACTCGAGGCTGAGCTAGGGGATTCGGGTCGGATCCTGCTCCGGGCGTCGGGTACCGAACCATTGGTGAGAGTCATGGTCGAAGCGGCGACGCAAGAGCACGCCGAACTCGTTGCACACCGACTAGCGGACCTCGTCCGCGCGCGACTCTCCCGTTAGATTTTTCGCAACAACACCGTTGACACGGTGTGGTCGCGGTCCTTCTTGAGGACCAATTTCGCGCGCGACCGAGTTGGCGCGATGTTCTCAATCAGGTTTGGTTCATTAATTGCTTTCCAGATGTCCGTTGCCTCGGTGATGGCTTCGTCGCGCGACAACGCCGCGTATTTGTGAAAAAACGACCGTTCGTCGGCGAACGCGCTGGTCTGTAGCGCCAGGAAACGGTTGACGTACCATGATTCGATGTCAGTGGCACGCGCATCCACATAAATAGAGAAATCGAACAGGTCCGACAGGGCGACCGATTGCCCGGCAGTGGGCGGTTGCAGAACATTGAGGCCCTCGACAATGAGGATGTCGGGCCGCGAGACCTCGATTGTTTCGTCGGGGATGATGTCGTACGACAAGTGCGAATAGACGGGCGCGAATACTTTTTCCGCCCCTGATTTGATTTCGGTGACGAATCGAAGCAGTGCACGTCGATCGTATGATTCAGGGAAGCCCTTGCGGTGGGCGATTCCGCGTCGGATCAATTCGGCATTGGGGTACAGGAACCCGTCGGTCGTCACCAATGCGATATTCGGGGTTTCGGGGTCGCGTGACAACAGTTCGCGCAGCAATCGGGAGACCGTGGATTTACCGACCGCGACGCTACCCGCAACACCGATGACGAATGGTGTGTGCGGTTTGGTGATTCCGAGGAACGCTGCGGTGTCGGCGTGCGTGGCGCGTGCCGCTTTGGCGTACCGGGAAAGAAGGTTTGTCAACGGAATGTAGATGCTGTCGACTTCGTCGATATCGAGGCTGTCACCGAGTCCGCGAATGCGCTCGATTTCCGCTGTCGACAGCGGGGACGCCAAAGACGACGCGAGTGCCGACCACCGGTGACGAGGAATCTCGTGGAACGGTGTCAACCCGATCGAACTGTCCGCCATTTGCTCAACGATACTCTGCTCGCGGGGTGGTTAGACTTGCCCCTATGTGCGGAATCGTCGGTTACGTGGGTCCTCGAGGTTCCCAGGAAGTTCTTCTTGGCGGGCTCGGCCGATTGGAGTATCGAGGATACGATTCGGCGGGAGTCGCCATAATCTCGGCCAACTTGCAGACCCGTAAACGTTCGGGAAAGCTTCAGATCCTGCGCGACGAACTCGTCGCCAACCCTCTCGACGACGGTCACACGGGAATCGGACACACGCGCTGGGCGACTCACGGGGCACCAACCGACGTGAACGCCCACCCGCACCTCGCCGACGGCGGCAAACTCGCTCTCATTCACAACGGCATCATCGAGAACTTTGCCGAACTCAAGGCGGAACTTGTCGCCGAGGGGACCGAATTTACCTCCGAGACGGATTCCGAGGTTGCTGCCCACATGGTGGCGCGCGAGTATCACCGAACTTCTAACCTCACTGAAGCCATGCGCGCCGTCGTGGCGCGATTGGATGGAGCATTCACGTTGCTGGTCGTGCACGAGGATTCACCCGGTGTCGTCGTTGGCGCTCGCCGCAACTCACCGCTCGTCATTGGACTAGGGAAAGGTGAGAACTTCCTTGGAAGCGACGTCGCCGCGTTTGTCGAATACACGAGCGACGCGTTGGCCATCGGCCAGGACCAAATCGTTACCATAACAAAAGACGACGTCTCGGTTATCGACTTCGAAGGGAACTCCGTCACGCCCGAGCCGTTTACCGTGACGTGGGATGTGTCCGCCGCCAACAAAGGTGGGTGGTCATCGTTCATGGCGAAAGAAATCAGTGAAGAGCCAGCAGCGGTCGCCGACACAATTCGCGGCCGAATCAAGAACGGCGAGGTCCACATCGAGGGCTTCGAGCCGTCTGCCTTCATCGACGTTGACCGGATCATTATCATCGCCTGCGGGACAGCAGCCTACGCCGGACTTGTCGGAAAGTATGCTCTCGAACAGTGGGCGAGAATACCCGTCGATGTGGAACTCAGCCACGAATTCCGTTATCGCGAACCCGTCATCTCGGGTAGAACCCTGATTGTCTCGGTCAGCCAATCGGGCGAAACGATGGACACTCTGATGGCCGTTAAGTATGCACGCGAAGTTGGAGCCCGCACACTATCGATTTGCAATACGCAGGGTGCCACGATTCCGCGCGAGTCTGATGCGGTGATTTACACGCACGCCGGACCAGAGGTAGCTGTTGCGTCGACGAAGGCATTCGTCGCTCAAGTGACCGCGTTGTATCTGCTCGGTATTGCGATTGCGCAGGCGAACGGCAAGGGCGACTCGAACGTTCTCGCAGCGGTTGTTCGTGACCTGGAAGCAACGCCGGCGATGCTCGAAACTGTGCTCTTGCACGGCGAGCGAATCAAAACGCTCGCGAAATGGATGGCGGACACTCAGGCTATTTTGTTGTTGGGTCGTCATGTCGGATATCCGATTGCCTTGGAAGGCGCGCTCAAGCTTAAAGAGCTTGCATACATTCACGCGGAAGGGTTTGCGGCCGGTGAACTCAAACACGGTCCGATTGCACTGATTGAGCCAGGGCAGGTTGTGTTCGTTATCGTTCCCAGCCCGCGCGATCCACACTCACTTCACGCGAAGGTTGTGTCGAACATCCAAGAGATTCGAGCCCGCGGCGCTCGAGTCATCGCCATCGCCGAACAGGGCGACGCGGCAGTTCTTCCGTATGCTGACGAGGTCATCCCCATTCCTCTGGCATCCAGTTTCATCGAGCCGATTTTGGCTGTTGTACCGTTGCACATTTTTGCGATGGAGCTTGCTGCGGCGAAAGGGCTCGATGTCGACCAACCGCGCAATCTCGCCAAATCCGTAACGGTGGAATAGCCATGGCGATCGTCGGGCATGGAATCGATGTTGTCGACATCAATCGATTCGACGCTTCACTCACCCGGACACCAAAGCTTCGCGACCGTTTGTTCGCCCCATCCGAGCACAAACTCTCCATTGAATCCTTGGCCGCACGTTTTGCGGCGAAAGAGGCCCTGATCAAAGCTCTGGGGGGAAGAAACGACTTGTCCTGGGTCGATGTTGAAATCCCGCAAGGTGAGGGCAGGCCTGAATTCCGTTTGAGCGGTGCCATCGCTGCCCGAATTGAGCGATTGGGATTGGTGCTGCACCTCTCTCTCAGCCATGGCGCCGGTATCGCCGTGGCCAGCGTGATTGCCGAGGAACGATGAGCACGCCTCTTCGCCGTGTTCTGGTGTCGTCCTCAGCTATCCAGCGGAACGTAGAGCGATTGCGTGAACTCGCGCCCGCGAAAGACACCATGGTTGTCGTCAAAGCGAACGGGTACGGACACGGGGCTGAGCTCGCCGCCCGTGCCGCTCTCGCCGCAGGGGCAAGCTGGATTGGCGTTGCGGACATTGGCGAGGCGCTCGAACTGCGGGACATGGGAATCACAGCACCCCTCCTTGCGTGGCTGCACGCAGCCGATGAGGATTTCGTCGAGGCAATCGGGCGGGACGTCACTCTGGGTATCTCAACCATCGCGCAACTTCGCGCGGTTGCGAAGGTCGGCGGGGGCACGGTTCACCTTAAGATTGACACGGGCCTTGGGCGAAACGGGATCGGCCGCGACCAGCTCACCGAGTTTCTCGATATGGCTTGCGCTCTTCACTCGAGCGGCGACCTCGTTGTCGACGGCCTGATGTCCCATGTGTCGGGTACCTCGCGGGAAACCGACCTTGCGCAGGCTGAAATCTTCGTTCGCACGCGAGACCTTCTCGCGGACAAGGGTGTTTCACCAACCCATCTGCACATGGCGGCGTCCGCTGCGGCGATTGATCACCCGTCACTGAGATTCACGATGGTGCGTTTCGGTATTGCGGCGTATGGCCTTGCACCGACGGCATCCCATCGCGATCTGGAGCTCGTGCCCGCGATGCGATTTGAATCGTCAATTGTCAACGTCAAGCGCCTCGCCGCTGGCGACGGAGTGTCCTATAACTTTCTGTGGACTGCTCGGAAAGAAACGACCGTCGCACTGGTTGCTGTCGGTTACGCCGATGGAATTCCCCGCGCTGCAACCGGACACGCTCATGTGGAAATTGGGGGAGTTCGCTACCCCGTCGTTGGGCGCATCGCGATGGATCAGATTGTGGTCGACGTCGGCGACGCGCGAGTGAACGCAGGCGACCCCGTCGGAATTTGGGGCGACCCCAAGGCCGGAACGCCGGGTGTGTCCGAGTGGGCCGACTGGGCCGACACCATCAGCTACGACATCGTGACGGGAATTGGGAACCGCGTCACTCGAATTGACATCCCGTGATGTCGATACCGACCGCCGAGGACATGGGTGAATTCGGCGCACGTGTGGCCCGGCTGCTGCGGGCAGGAGATGTCGTTTGCCTGACCGGCGAATTGGGCGCCGGCAAGACGACGTTCACGCGCGGGCTCGGTCGTGAACTAAAAGTGCGGGGTACGGTGACGAGCCCCACTTTCGTTGTTGCCCGAACTCACCCGCGAACCGATGACGTGCCGTTCGTGCACATCGATGCGTACCGTCTGCAAAGCCCAGCCGAACTCGAAGACCTGGATATTGACTGGGACAACGTCATTTCCGTCGTCGAATGGGGACACGGGATGCTGGACACCATCGTCGACGAGTGGCTCGAGATTGTCATCGACCGTTCGCACAGCGCCGACGACGAAACGCGAACCGTGAGCCTTCACGCCGTTGGTCCGCGCGGAAACGAATTGGCGGATGCGCTTGGACGAAACGAGCCCGCGTGATTCTGGCGATCGACACATCGGCCGGCACGAGCGTGGCCCTGGTTGGTGACGGAATCGTTGCTGAAGCCGCCACGGCCGATACGCGCAGCCACGCCGAACACATCGGGGTGTTCATCGATCGGGTCCTGACCGATGCGGGGGTGACCCCGTCTGACGTAACCGCCGTGGTGACGGGAATCGGACCAGGTCCGTTTACGGGACTGCGTGTAGGGATCGCGGCGGGAATCGCGTTTGCGGTTGGCCGCGGAATACCGATCTACGGAATTCCGAGCCACGACGCGGTAGCAGTGGGACGAGAAGCCTGCACGATTGTGACGGATGTTCGACGACGCGAACTGGCGTGGACGACGTATCGCAACGGCGTTGCAATCGCCGGGCCAGCGCTCACGACAGAAGCAACGCTCTCAACTGACGTCGACCTCGACACGTTCCCCGAGGTCAGAGTTGAACAAGTCTCTGCTGCTCTCCTCGCGACCGCGGCTCAGAATCGACTAGCCCGCGGTGATGACCTGTCGAGTCTGCGCCCGCTTTATCTGCGGGCGCCGGATGCGACACCTAGCAACGGACCGAAGAGGGTGTCGGGATGACCCCCAGGCGCGCGATCCCGGACGACCTCGACACGATCGAAGCACTGGAGCGCAAAATCTTTCCCGATGACGCGTGGCCCCGCGTGAAACTGGAGGACGACCTTCGTAGCCCTTATGCCTGGTTTCTCGTGATGGAATCCGACGAATCGATTGTCGGCTATGCAATCGCTCACCACCTTCCGGGGAACGATGTTGCCGATGTCCACAACATCGCCGTGATCGAGGAATATCGCGGGAAGGGCGTCGGGTCGTCTTTGCTCGATGAACTCATTGTCTGGTGCGAAGCCCGACAGCCCGATGCCATCATGCTCGAAGTCCGGGCGGATAACGAGGCGGCGCAATCGTTGTACGTGTCCCGAGGATTTCACGCAATTGCCACCCGACCGGGGTACTACCAGCCGGCCGGTGTTGACGCGCTCGTCATGCGACGGGAGGTCACCTCGTGAACGAACCGTTGGTGCTCGGCATCGAGTCAAGCTGTGACGAGACCGGCGTCGGAATCGTGCGAGGAAACACGCTCTTGTCGAACGTCATCGCTTCGAGCATGGACCAACACGCGGTGTTCGGTGGGGTGGTTCCCGAAATCGCGGCCAGGGCTCATCTCGAGGCGATGCGGGGAACAATTGACGCCGCTGTCGCGCAAGCCAACATTCGGCTCGAGGAACTCGACGCAATCGCTGTCGCGGCAGGACCAGGGCTGGCCGGGGCACTCATGGTCGGGGTCGGAGCGGCGAAGGCCCTCGCTGTATCTCTCGGTAAGCCGATCTACGGGGTCAATCACCTGGTCGGGCACGTGGGCGCCGATGTTTTACGCGAGGACGGCGGTGAAATCGAACTGCCAACTGTTGCGCTTTT
>JBIIAK010000041.1:0-7593 GCA_044239945.1 Microbacteriaceae bacterium | reverse complement strand
CAACCACGCGCTGCACCTCAACGAACTCCCGTTCATCAACAATGGGCAACATGTTGAAATAGTTCCCGAAATCCCAACCTGGCTTTCGCTCGTCGTGATTGTGCTCACGCTGACGGTGGCTGTACTCGCAAGCATTGCGCGTACGAAGCGCGAATTGTCCGCAAAATAACGGCTCTCACGCTGATAAACTGGGGCGGATGAACACCGCGTCGAACCGTCCACGGACACTTGCCGAAAAGGTCTGGGATGACCACCTTGTCGTCAAGGGCGAAAATGGTGAACCTGACCTGCTGTACATCGACCTGCATCTCGTGCATGAAGTAACGAGCCCGCAGGCTTTTGACGGTCTCCGCCAGGCCGGTCGGCCGGTTCGGCGGCCCGACTTAACGATCGCGACCGAGGACCACAACACTCCTACACTCAACATCGGCGCACAGATTGCCGACCCGATTTCGCGAACCCAGATTGATGCGCTTCGAACGAACGCGAAAGAATTCGGTATCCGCCTCCACTCCCTTGGGGACATCGAACAGGGAATCGTTCACGTCGTCGGGCCGCAACTCGGGCTGACGATGCCCGGTATCACCGTTGTCTGTGGCGACAGCCACACCTCGACCCACGGCGCGTTCGGTGCGATGGCGTTCGGAATCGGCACATCAGAAGTCGAGCACGTTCTTGCGACACAGACGCTTCCTCTTACGCCTTTCAAGACCATGGCCATCACGGTTAACGGCCACCTGCGCGACGGTGTCACGGCAAAAGACATCATCCTGGCGGTGATCGCAAAAATTGGCACCGGTGGTGGCCAGGGTTATGTTCTGGAATACCGGGGAAGCGCGATTCGGGAATTGTCGATGGAAGGTCGCATGACGATTTGCAATATGTCGATTGAAGCGGGCGCACGCGCCGGAATGGTTGCTCCAGACGAGACAACGTTTGCGTACCTTAAGGGTCGCGCACATGCGCCCGACGGCGCTGATTGGGATGCCGCGGTTGCTTTTTGGAAAACGTTGCCCACTGATGAGGGGGCAACCTTCGACGCCGAGGTTGTGCTTGATGGTGACACTCTCGAGCCCTTCGTCACCTGGGGGACGAATCCGGGGCAAGGCGTTGCACTATCGGAATCGGTTCCGAATCCTGCGGACATCGCCGACCCTAACGAACGCGCTAACGCAGAACGCGCCCTTGAATACATGGACCTCGTCGCGGGAACTCCGATGAAAGACATCCGCGTCGACCAGGTGTTCATGGGTTCGTGCACGAATTCCCGAATCGAAGACCTGCGCGCCTTCGCGAGCGTCATCAAAGGTAAAAAGCTGGCCGACGGTGTCAAACTCATGGTCGTCCCAGGGTCGGCGCGCGTTCGCCTCGAAGCCGAGGCCGAAGGAATCGATACGATCGTGACCGAATTTGGCGGTGAATGGCGTTTCGCCGGCTGTTCGATGTGTCTCGGGATGAACCCCGACCAACTGCAACCTGGCGAGCGCTGTGCGTCGACGTCGAATCGAAACTTCGAAGGACGACAAGGTGCTGGGGGTCGCACTCATCTTGTTTCGCCGCTTGTCGCCGCCGCGACCGCAATTCGCGGAACGCTCGCGAGCCCGTGGGATGTGGAGTAGACGTGGAAAAAATCTCGACAATCTCGGGAATCGGTGTGCCACTTCGTCGCACGAACGTGGATACCGACCAGATCATCCCAGCAGAATTTCTCAAGCGAGTGACAAAGACGGGTTTTGACGACGCGTTGTTTGAGCGCTGGCGCAAAGACCCCGAGTTCGTGCTCAACACGGAACCTTTTTCGCACGGGGTCGTCCTCGTCGCCGGTATGGACTTTGGAACCGGTTCTTCTCGAGAACACGCTGTCTGGGCGCTTCGGGATTTCGGTTTCCGCGCGGTCATCGCACCGCGCTTTGGTGACATCTTTCGAGGTAACTCGGGCAAACAGGGGCTAGTGACCGCTGTCGTCCCAGAGTCCGTTGTGGAGCAAATCTGGGCAGCCCTCGAAACCACCCCCGGAACAGAGGTGACCGTTGATGTCGAGTCGCGCACGGTAACGTGTGGAAGCGTGACTAGCGCATTCGAGATTGACGACTACACCCGATGGAGACTCATGGAAGGCCTCGACGACATTGGTTTGACGCTGCGCCACGAGGCCGACATCGATGATTTTGAATCGCGCCGAGAATCGTGGCGCCCGACGACGTTGCCAGCCCGATGACGTCACACGACGCCGATGCTCGTGCGCAAGGAGCGAAAGTCGGCCTGTCTGTCGACACGCTCATCATCCACGGCGGAAAACCACTTCACGGGCGTGTGGATGTGCGTGGAGCAAAAAACCTCGTGACCAAGGCAATGGTGGCGGCACTTCTGGGTGATTCACTATCCGTTTTGCGTGATGTCCCCAACATTTCGGATGTTGCCGTCGTGCGCGGGCTTCTTGAAGCTCACGGGGTCCACGTCACCGACTCGGCCGAAGGAGAACTCACCCTCGACCCGACGAACGTCACAAGCGCGCACTTTGCCGAGATCGATGCGCACGCCGGATCCAGCCGAATCCCGATTCTGTTTTGTGGGCCGTTGCTTCACCAACTCGGCGAAGCGTTCATTCCCGACCTTGGTGGCTGCCGCATTGGCGATCGACCCATCGATTTTCACCTTGACGCCCTTCGCGCGTTCGGAGCAGTAGTAACCAAGCAACCTCAGGGGATTCACCTCACGGCCCCCGAGCGACTCAAGGGAGCGCACATCGAACTGCCCTTCCCGTCTGTCGGTGCGACGGAGCAGGTCTTGCTCACGGCTGTTCGCGCTGAGGGAGTGACCGAACTCAAGAACGCCGCGATAGAGCCCGAGATCATGGACCTCATCGCGATTCTGCAGAAGATGGGCGCGATTATCTGGATTGAACCGAACCGCACCATCTTCATCGAAGGGGTCGAAAGTCTTCATGGGTTCGAACATCGATCGCTTTTCGACCGTAACGAAGCGGCGTCGTGGGCGTGTGCAGCACTCGTCACACAAGGCGACATCTTTGTTGTAGGAGCCAAGCAACAAGAGCTTCTGACTTTCCTCAATGTGTTCCGCAAGGTCGGAGGCGAGTTCGAGGTCCACGAAGACGGAATTCGATTCCGACACCCGGGAGGCCAGTTGAATCCTGTCGTCGTCGAAACCGATGTTCACCCCGGTTTCATGACTGATTGGCAGCAACCGCTGGTTGTCGCCCTTACGCAAGCTGAAGGCACGTCGATTGTGCACGAGACGGTGTACGAGAATCGCTTCGGGTTCACTGAATCGCTTAACAAGATGGGTGCAAAAATCGAAATTCATCAGGATGGAATTGCGTCCATTACGCGTCGCGTGCCGCGTCGCAAGTTGGAACAAGCGGCGGTCATTGAGGGTCCGACACCGCTCCACGGCACCGACATTCGTGTTCCTGACCTTCGCGGAGGTTTTTCGCACCTCATCGCGGCGCTCGCCGCGTCGGGGACGAGCACAATCAGCAATGTAGGAATAATTGCCCGCGGCTACGAACACTTCATCGACAAGCTCCGCGACCTCGGCGCTGACTTTGAGCTCGCGGACTAGGCTTTCCGCAAAGAGGAGCAGGATGACAAAGACCGAAAAAACCGCGGGCTGGCGCATTACCGCGAGCATTGCCCTGCCCCTCATGGGACTCATTTCGCGCATCACGGTTCGCGGCAAAGAAAACATCCCCGCAGAAGGCGCGTTCATCCTCGCGCCGTGCCACTTCAGTGCCATCGATCCCGTGGTGATGGGTGTTGCATTGTGGCGAGCGGGCCGTACTCCTCGTTTCATGGCCAAAGAATCGTTGTTTCGTGTGCCCGTTTTGGGAGCGGTGTTACGCGGACTCGGTCAAATCCCGGTGGACCGGGCAGGGCAGCAGCGTGCTCTGGGGCCAATGAAAGCGGCACGCTCACTCGCGAAGTCTGGTGGAGGAATTGTCGTTTATCCCGAGGGATCGCTCACACGCGACCCCGATCTGTGGCCGATGCGGGGCAAGACGGGCGCCGTTCGAATGGCACTCGACGCCGACATTCCCCTGATTCCCGCAGCCCACTGGGGAACGCAGATTTTGATGCCACGCTATTCGGGAAAGATTCGTTTCTTTCCGCCGACGCCAATCACGGTCATTATCGGCAAGCCGATTGACCTGTCAGCGTTCAAGGGCAAGGTGCTCGATCAGAAATTGCTCAACGCGGCGACCGAGATTCTGATGACAGCCATCGCTGAACTTCAAGGCCACCTGCGAGGCGAAAAGCCTCCGACCAAGCGGTGGGACCCGGTCGAACACAACCAAACCGCAACGGGGAAATTTAAATGACGACCGTTGCGGTACTCGGCGCGGGTGCGTGGGGAACAACGTTCGCGAAGGTGCTCGCCGACGGCGGAGCTGACGTGAAATTGTGGGCCCGACGTGACGAAATTGCCCGAGAGATCAACGAAACCCATCGAAACACCACGTATCTGCAACGCGTGAATTTGCCGTCGAGCATCACGGCATCAACGTCGCTGACGGCGACCCTCGCAGGGGTTGATGAAGTGTACGTGTCGGTTCCGTCACAGTCGTTGCGAATGGTACTCGAAGGAATCGATGGTCAACTGGGCGAATCCGTTCCCGTTGTGTCACTCATGAAGGGCGTCGAACGACAATCCGGACTGCGAATGAGCGAAGTGATTCGTGATGTCACGGGAATCGACGAAGCCCGCATCGCCGTGGTTTCTGGACCAAACCTTGCGCTTGAACTTGCCAACGCTGAACCGACCGCCTCGGCAGTGTCGTCAATCAACACTGACACTGCTGTCACGGTTGCCGCCACGTGCCGAAACAACTATTTCACGACGTTGACAAACACCGACGTAATCGGTACCGAGTTTGGCGGGGTGCTCAAAAACCTCATCGCCGTTGCAGTGGGAATTGCAGATGGTGTCGGATACGGCGACAACACGAAAGCGTCCATCATTACCCGCGGATTAGCCGAACTGTCGGCGTTTGCCTCGGCGTATGGAGCGCGTCCCGAGACCATGTGGGGTCTCGCCGGACTTGGTGACCTCATCGCCACCTGTGAATCACCGCTTTCGCGCAACAACACCGCGGGCAGATTGTTGGGGCAGGGCTATTCGTTCGACCGGGTCATTCGTCAGATGGACCAGACCGCAGAGGGTCTGTCGTCTGTCGACCCGATTCTTGTCCTCGCCGCCGCCAAAGGCGTGTCAATGCCGATTGTGTCGCAGGTTCAGCGAGTTCTGCAGGGCACACTCGACCCACGCAAGCTCGCACCGCATCTCGCCACCGATTCCGCAATTCCGTCGGAGGAATAGGTGGCGATTCAGGCTCTGGCAGATGGCCGGGTGCTCGCTGAACGAATCGGTGGCACCCCCGCTCGAGTCGTCGCACTCCACGGGTGGGGGCGTTCCGGGGCGGACTTCACCGGTTTGTTGGCTGGGCTTGACGCTGTGGCGATTCATTTACCGGGCTTCGGTCCGACGGATGCACCGGATTCGGTGTGGGGGACTGACGAATACGCGCGGCTCGTCGCCGAAGCGATTGAACCACTTGGTCCTGTTGTTGTGGTCGGGCATTCGTTTGGCGGTCGTATTGCGGTTCGCCTCGCGGCGTCGCGGCCCGAACTGGTTTCCGGTCTCGTGCTTACTGGTGCGCCACTCGTGCGAATTACCCCGGTCTCTAAACCGTCACTGTCGTATCGAATTGCAAAAATTCTCAATCGGGTTGGACTGATCCCCGATTCAGTGATGGAGTCTCGTCGCAAGAAGGCGGGAAGTGCTGATTACAACGCGGCCCAGGGCATCATGCGAGACATCATGGTAAAGACCGTCAACGAGAACTACGACGATGACCTGACGCGCATCACCACACCGACGTGGTTGGTGTGGGGCGAGAACGACACTGCCGCTCCGACGGCCGCCGGGAAGGTCGCGTCCGAGCGGATTCGCGGGGCGCGCTGGGCGGTTGTTCCGGGAGAAGCCCACCTTTTGACACCCGTGTTGTCCGCCGCCGTTCGCGCTGCCGTCGAGGAGGCTCTCGAATGACCGAAATCTTCGCATGGTCAATCATTGTGCTCCTACCACTGATTGTGAGCGTCAAGTGGCTGAGGGTTGCACAACGCGAGCATTACATCGCCGGATGGACGACTCGAATCGCGCTCGGCTGGGGTCGCTCGCGCCAAGTGTCCTGGTGGCCCATCATCGCGGCAGTTGCTCTCGAATTCATGGCGTCCTTCATCTCGACAGCGTCGTGGTGGACATCGCTCGTCGTGCCGTCCCTTGTATTCGGCTTGGTGTTGCTGTGGCCGTGGGGACTTCGGTTCCGCGGGACGTCGTCGCCGTTGCAGTGGACCGGCCGACTTTACCGCCTCGCCATCCTGTGGCTCGTGCTTTCGTGGATGTTCCTTTTTGCGGCAAGCACGTTGAGCGTCTCGTACGCTGTCGTCCTGTTCGGATTCGTAGCCCCCGTGGTCATGGACCTTGCATTGATGATTGTGCGACCCATCGAGAAGGCGTTGTCAGGGAAGTGGCTCGTCGCTGCGCAAAAGAAACTTCGACTGGTAAACCCAACGGTGGTTGCCGTCACCGGATCGTATGGCAAGACGTCGACCAAGGGATACATCGCGCACCTCGTCGCCGCGAAGTATTCCGTGGTGCCCAGCCCCGCGTCGTTCAACAACCTCATGGGATTAGCACGTGCTGTTAACGACAAGTTGACCCCGGGAACTGAGGTATTCGTCGCCGAAATGGGAATGTACGGCGAGGGTGAAATTCGCGAACTGTCGAGATTGTTCCCGCCCAACATCGCCGCTATCACCACGATTGGCGAGGCGCATCGTGAACGATTGGGAAGCCGTGAGGCTATTCTTCGAGCCAAGAGCGAAATTGTGGAAAGCGCGCCCACCGTGGTTCTGCCCATTGACGACCTCGACCTTGCGGCGCTCGCAAACCGTTGCGAGGCCGAGGGAAAGCGTGTCATTCGCGTCAGTGCGCGAGGTACAAAGGCCGACGTGACGGTCAATTCAGCCAAGGGAACCGTCTCGATCGGGCCGGACACCGCCCCGGTTCACATCTCGGGTGTTGGCCATGCGGTCAACGTTGCCGTCGCGGTTGGAATCGCCCACGCGCTCGACGTGCCTCTTGCGGTGCTCGCGCCGAGGCTCAAAGACCTGCCGACCGCCGCCCACCGCGCCGAGCCACAGCAGGCTCCGAGCGGCGCGATCATTATCGATGACTCGTATAACGCGAACCCGATTGGTGCGGCTCGTGCAATTGACGGCGGAGCAGCGATGGCAAAGGGCAGAAAGGGCCCTTTCATCGTGGTGACTCCGGGCATGATCGAACTCGGTACTGTCCAATTCGACCGCAACCGTGCTCTGTCTGCACAGGTCAAAAAAGTCAGAGGCGAGCTCTTCGTGGTTGGGTATACGAACCGCGCGGCGCTGGTCGCCGGGCATTCGGCGGCACAGGTTTTTGCCGACAGGCCCACTGCCATGGCCGCCGCCCTCGAACGCGCCGGCGCTTCGGGCGTTATTCTTATCGAAAACGACCTGCCTGATCATTACGCGTAAT
>JBIIAK010000040.1:0-7616 GCA_044239945.1 Microbacteriaceae bacterium | reverse complement strand
TTTCCGCTGGGACTCAACGCAACCGAAGCAGTTCCTGAGCCGGTAGCCAGGGAAATTGTAGAGGTGATTGTTTCTGTTGCCACATTGATTACGGACACCGTGCTGCCGAAATAGTTGGCGATGTAGGCGCTTTTTCCCTTAGGGCTGAAAGCAATCGAAATCGGTCCTGAACCGTCTGGCAAGGAAATTGTCGAGGTGACTGAACCCGGTGCGGCGACCGCATTGACTGGGCCAATTACCGAACCCGCGATGAAAATAGCCAGCACCACTAGTGAACGCTTTGCGCGTGTCGTTGAGATATTCAATTTCCCACTTACTTTTCAAATGTTGAGACGTACTTGCCCGCATCGACCGACTTCACATTTAAACACTTTAGTTAAGGTCTGTCAACACCCCATCGATAATCGCCAATCCGCGACGCGCCTCGTCCTCGGTGATGACACACGGCGGCACGACGTGAAGGCGGTTGTCGGCCATGAAGGGCACAAGTTTGGTGGCGAACAGCGCCGTCCGGAGATTCCCCATCCAGGCTGCAGGGACGGGTTCACGGGTCTCGCGGTTGGTGACGAACTCGACTGCCCAGAAGACTCCAGAGCCACGGACCTCACCGATGACGTCGTGCTTGGCTTGCAACTCGCGAAGTCCGGGGCCGAGAACGTCGGCTCCGATGGCGCGCGCGTTCTCGACGATGCCTTCGTCCTCCATCGCGCTGATGGCGGCAACGATGCTCGCCGAAGCGAGCGGATGGCCGGAATACGTGAGGCCGCCGGGGAAGACCCGGTCGTCGAAGGTTTTCGCGATGTGATCTGCGATGAGCACACCACCGACGGGGATGTAGCCCGAGTTGACGCCCTTTGCGAAGGAAACGAGGTCGGGGACGACATCGAAGGCGTCGAACGCGAACCACTCACCGGTTCGGCCGAAGCCAGCCATGACCTCGTCGAGGATGAGGACGATTCCGTACTTGTCGGCGAGGGCTCGAACGCCCTTGAGGAACCCGGGCGGGGGAGTCAGGATTCCCGCGGTGCCGGGCACCGTTTCGATGAGGAATGCCGCGATCGAGTCGGCGCCTTGGGCTTGGATGACGCGCTCGAGGTGGTGCAGGGCGCGCTCGGATTCCTGTTCTGGAGTGGTCGACCAATATTCGCTGCGATACAGGTACGGTCCGAACACGTGCAGGTGACCGCGGGCATATTCGTTGGGGATCCGGCGCCAATCGCCGGTCGCGACGATGGCCGCCCCCGTGTTGCCGTGATACGAGCGGTAGAACGAAATGACCTTGTCGCGGCCCGTGTGAATCCGTGCCATACGAACTGCGTTTTCGACCGCGTCAGCACCACCGTTGGTGAAGAACACCTTGTGGAAGTTGGCTGGCGCGTGGTCGAGAATTTTTTGGGCAGCGAGAGCGCGCATGTTGTTCGCGTGGGCCGGTGCTACGGTAGTGAGGATGTCGGCCTGAGCCTTGATCGCTTCGACGACCTTGGGGTGCTGGTGCCCGATGTTGACATTAACGAGCATGCTCGAGAAGTCGAGATACGTGTTGCCCTCGTAATCCCAGACCTGGCAGCCCTTACCGCCGGCGATAACGAACGGCGCGAGCGTCGACTGAGCCGACCACGAATGGAACACCGAGTCGGTGTCGGCCGTGCGAACGGCGAGGTTGCTATCAGGCGTGCGGAGCGAATCGTTCATGCAACTACTTTAGGAGATTTCGCGGCAGTATCCTTGCCTCGTGGACCTCTCTTCGACGAGCCCCAACCTGCCGGCGCTGAGCGGTGTCAACCTCAGCAGGCGCTCTCTGGTGCTGGGTGGTCTAGCCCTCGGCGCGACTATCGCCTTTGCGGCCTGCGCTCCAGCGAAGAAATCGACATCGGTGACCGGCGGCGCTGGCAACGGCGCCATCACGGGCGACGTTCCGGCACGTCCGACCTCGTTTCTTCGCACCTCCTGGTCAACGGACCCGTTTGCTGAGGGCTCTTACTCGTTTCTTGCCCCGAGCGACGTTGGGACGGACGCTCGAACTCTGCTTGCCGCCCCCGTGGGGCCCCTGCACTTCGCAGGTGAAGGCACATCATCCAGCGCTCCTGCAACCACGCACGGTGCTCTGGATAGCGGGCGTCGCGCGGCGTCCGAAATTGTCGACATCCCGGGCACAGTGCTGGTGATCGGTGCCGGATTCGCTGGCCTCGCCGCGGCCCGAGCCCTCGTCGATGCTGGGCGTGACGTGATTGTGCTGGAGGCTCGCGACCGCACTGGAGGCCGCGCCCACACCGTGCCGTTCGGGGGATCGGTGGCCGACCTCGGCCCGTCGTGGATTCACGGGGTCACCAACAACCCAATCGTGCAACTGGCGGCGGAGGCCGGCGTCGAGCCGATTGCTTTTGACTACGACAACGAGATTGGTGGCAGTAAAAAAGCATGGTCGTTCTTCGACGACCTGACGAAGAGGGCGTTGGGCGCTGGTAATGCCGAGGCTCGCCTTCTCGCAGAGCTATTACCTGACAACTTAGACACCACTCAACAATGGGCGGTATCGGTCGAGGTGAGCAATGAATTTGGGGCAGACGCGTCAGAACTCGCGATTGCCGCTCTCGACGAGGGCAAGGCGATACGGGGAGGGGACGCATTGCTCGACAAGGGTTACGGGGCAATCACCGATTATCTGGCCACCGGGCTAGATATCCGGCTGGAGTGGGTGGTTTCGGAAATTGAGTACGGCAACGAGGGCGTGTTCGTATACTCGGCCGACGGTGCCCAGTTGCGGGCGGATCTCGCCGTGGTGACTTTGCCCGTCGGAGTGCTTCGGGCCGCGAACGTGGAGTTCACCCCGCCGCTCCCGAGCGACAAGGTGGACGCTCTGGCTGGGCTCGGTAGCGGCCTTCTCGACAAACTGTGGCTTGCTTTCGATGACGTGTTCTGGGACGCAGACGCTGACGTCATCAATTGGATCGACCCCCAGAACCCGGGGCTCTGGCCCTTCTGGGTCAACGGCTACAAGTCGTTCGGCTTGCCCGTGCTTCTCGCTTTCAACGGCGGTGGCGTTGCGCGCGAGGTTGCTGACTGGTCGGAGGATGAGGTGGTCGCCAGCGCTATGGCAGCGCTTTCCGCGATGGCCGGTTGATGGTGTTCAGGTTTGCGAACTGCCGTTGACGTCAATGCGTATCTTCCGCCCCAATCTCAGTGCGATCGCCCGACCACTGGGTGTGGAACGTGCCGGGCTTGTCGATGCGCTTGTAGGTGTGCGCTCCGAAGAAGTCCCGCTGGCCTTGGATGACGGCGGCGGGAAGGCGGTCGGCTCGAAGTCCGTCGTAGTACGACAGTGATGATCCGAATGCCGGGGCAGGAATCCCCGCTTCCGTCGCAGCGATGACCACGCGGCGCCATGCGGCCTGTGCGCCAGAGACGGCCTTGGCGAAATAGGGCGCCGCCATCAAGAGTGCGAGTGATTCGTTCGCACGGTAGGCCTCGGTGATGCGGTTGAGGAACTGGGCGCGAATGATGCAACCGCCGCGCCAGATTCGTGCGACCTCGCCGAGGTTGATGTGCCAGTTGTATTCGGCGGCACCGGCGCGAATCGCGTCAAAGCCCTGCGAATAGGCCACAATCTTCGACGCGTAAAGGGCATGACGGACGTCCTCAATGAACGCGTCGACGCCCGTCACGGTGAAGGATTCGGGTCCGGGCATTCCCGCTGCGAGAGCGCGCTGTTCGGAGTGCGAAGAGAGACCACGGGCGAACACCGCCTCAGCGATTCCTGAAACCGGCGTTCCCAACGACAGCGCGGTCTGAACAGTCCACACTCCGGTGCCCTTCGACCCCGCCTCGTCGAGGATGACGTCCACGAGTGGTTTGCCGGTCGATGCGTCGACCTGACGGAGGACCTCGGCGGTGATCTCGATGAGGTACGACTCGAGTTCGCCCTTGTTCCACTCTGTGAAGACGTCGGCGATTTCAGCGGGGGATTTGCCGGTGCCGCGACGAATAAGGTCGTACGCCTCGGCAATCAATTGCATGTCGGCGTATTCGATGCCGTTGTGAATCATCTTGACGAAGTGGCCCGCGCCGTCGGTGCCGATGTGGGTGACGCAGGGTTCGCCGTCAACAACGGCGGCGATCGACCTGAGGATTGGCCCAAGCGTTTCCCACGCCTCGGCAGAACCGCCGGGCATGATCGACGGCCCCAGGAGGGCGCCTTCTTCTCCACCCGAGATTCCTGCCCCGACAAAGTTGATACCCTTCGCGCTTGCCGCTTTTTCGCGGCGAATCGTGTCGGTGAACAGAGCGTTTCCGCCGTCGACGATGATGTCGCCCGGCTCGAAGATCTCACACAACTGGTCGATGACCGCATCGGTTCCGGCGCCCGCCTTCACCATGATGATCGCGGTGCGGGGCTTTGACAACGACGCGGCGAATTCCTGAATCGTCTTCGCCGCCACAAAGTTTGCTTCGGGGTGAGCGTCGACGAGGTGTTCCGTCTTGTCCCACGACCGGTTGTACACCGCGACGCGGTTGCCCTCGCGACTGGCGAGGTTACGGGCCAGATTCGAACCCATGACCGCGAGACCGACGACACCGATGTTGGCGTGAGACATTCACACTCCGTTCGAGAAATCCAGAGAGAAAACGCGTGGAAATCAATTCCCAGCCTATCCGATAGGCTGAAACCGAACTTCGGCGAGGGATTTACGAATCCGTGATCGACGCGGTGGGCGGACCTGGTCTTCCTCACGCTTCGGGCGTTCGAGTTGAAACACAAACCCAGGGGTCACCACCCCGCGAAAGGCAATCATGGCTGAACAATATGCACTCAAGGGCGAAGAACGCGCGTCCTTTGGCAAGGGCGCTGCCCGCAAGCTGCGCGCACTCGGAAACGTCCCCGCGGTCATCTACGGACACGGCGAAGACCCTCGTCACGTGATGGTGAACGGGCACGAACTGAGCCTCCTCGTCCGTCACAAGAACGTGCTCATCGACCTCGACGTCAACGGCAAAAAAGAACTCGTTCTCGTCAAAGATGTCCAAAAGGACTATGTCCGTCAGGTCATCGAGCACGTCGACCTCGTCATCGTCAAGAAGGGCGAGACCGTTACGGTCAACATCCCGGTAGTCATAATCGGACACCCGTTCCCCGGAACCGTTGCGATGCTCGAGCACCAGACCATCCAGGTCGAGGCCGAAGCGACGCAGATCCCCGAGCACCTCGAGGTCGACGTCACCGGAATGCTCGAGCACACCCACATCTCGGCGAAGGACGTTATCCTTCCCGCCGGCGTCAAGCTCGTGCTCGACGGCGAAGCACTCATCGTCGCCATCCAGGCGGTTCCGAGCGCCGAGTCGCTGGGCACTGAGGCTGTACCCGCTGCCGCCGAGGCTTCACCGGCTGCGGAAGAGTCCGCCGAATAATCATGACCGATGCATGGCTCGTAGTCGGGCTTGGGAACCCCGGGCCCGATTACGCCGCGCATCGCCATTCTGTTGGTCATCGAGTGATTGACAGGCTCGCCGAACAGATTGGCGTCAAACCCAAGCGTCACAAGTCCATCGCGATGGTCGCTGAGGGTCGCTTTCTACCGGGCACCGACAGAGTGATTCTTGCGACGCTGATGTGTTTCATGAACGTGTCGGGTGGGCCGATTCGCCAATTGGCGGACTTCTTTGGAATTGACCCCGACCACGTCATCGTCATTCACGACGATATAGACCTTCCTTTCGACACCGTTCGCATCAAGGCAGGCGGTGGTCACGGCGGCCAAAACGGGGTCCGTTCGACCATCGACCACATCGGTGCGGATTTCCTGCGGATTCGACTCGGTGTCGGTCGCCCAGCAGGCCAGAAGGACACGGCGGTGCATGTCCTTGAACCCTTCACAAAGACCGAGCGCGAAACCCTGCCGAACCTCATCGCTGACGCGGCGGGTGCCGTCGAGTCGATTGTTCTTGAGGGGCTGTCGCAGGCACAACTGCGGTACCACTCGCCGTCCTGATTTTTGCCCAGCCCTAGACTGTCGAGGTGAGTCTTCGGGGAGTGTCATCGGTGTTGGCCGATGCCGCGAACCAACTTCGCGGTCCGGCTCTGTCGCTCGAGGACGGCGCCCGCGCCCCTCTCATCGCCGCGATGTGCCGCGAGCCGAAAATCGTGTTGCTTGTCACGGCAACCGGCAACGAAGCTCAGGCGATGTCCGAATCGCTCGCGACGTGGGGTGTCCAGTCGTTGATTTTTCCGTCGTGGGAGACGCTTCCGCACGAGCGACTCAGCCCGTCGAGCGAGACGGTCGCGAACCGAATCGCAACCCTCAGGGCACTTCGCACGTGGAACGGAATCGACAGCCTCGTGATCATTGCGAGCGTTCGCGCCGCGCTACAGCCTCTCGCGTCCGACCTCGCAGATCGCCCACTGCTCACGATTTCGGTCGGCGAACGCCGCGACCTGCTCGAGGTGTCGCGGACGCTCGTCGAACTGGGTTACCAGCGCGTCGACCTCGTGTCGCGGCGCGGTGAGGTTGCACTGCGAGGCGGAATCCTCGACGTGTTCCCGCCGCTCGCGGCTCACCCCGTTCGGGTTGATTTCTTTGGCGACGATATTGACGAGATTCGCGAATTCGCCGTATCCGACCAGCGTTCTCTCGGACAAGTCAAATCGGTCGAGATAACTCCTGTTCGCGAAATCGCTCTCACCGCCGAAGTCCGGGCCAAAGCGCGCAAACTCGCTGAGACGATTCCGGCGTTGCGGTCACTTGCCGAACCCATCGCCGAGGGCATCGGCGTCATCGGTATGGAATCTCTCTTGCCGGTTCTGGTCGACGAGGTCGTTCCGCTAATGGACTATTTTCCGGACTCCGCAACGGTGATCGTGGTCGGCCCCGACCGGGTTCGCGCCCGTGCCGAGAGCCTTCGCATCACGAACCAAGAGTTTCTCGCCGCGGCCTGGAATCAGGTGGGTGACGGCGGGGTCGTGCCCATCAATGTCGACAAGGCCGATTTCGTAGAATTCGACCAGTTCCGCGCCGATGTCGCTCGTCGTGACTATTACACGATGACCGCGCTGAACTCGGGGCTCGAAGAACGCGTCGAGTCCAAGCCGATTCCGTCGTTCGTCGGAGACCCCGATGGTGCGGTGAACTTCGTGGGCGAGAGACTCGCGGCCAAGGGAATCGTCGTCGTCGTGGCGGCGGGACACGGAACGCTCGAACGCGCGCGCGATTTGCTCGCCGAAGAGGGGCTTGCTGCTCGACCCGTCGAATTCGTTCCCGAGCAACCCGAAACCGGCGTTGCCTATTTGGTTCAGGGATCAATCGATCATGGCGTGGAAATTGTCGACGCAGCACTGACCGTCATGAGCGAAGCCGAATTCTTCGGTCGGCGCGAGACGCGGGGTGCACGGGACTCGACGCGACTCGCGTCCAAGCGCAAGACAACCGTCGACCCGCTGCAGTTGACGAAGGGTGATTTCGTCGTTCACGAAACGCACGGAATCGGAAAGTTCATTGAACTTGTCGAGCGCGAAATTGTCGTGTCGGTGAGGACGAAACAGAAAGCGCTGCGTGAATACCTTGTCTTGGAATACGCACCGAGCAAGCGCGGGTTTCCCGGTGACAAGTTGTACGTTCCGACTGACC
>JBIIAK010000039.1:0-7791 GCA_044239945.1 Microbacteriaceae bacterium | reverse complement strand
TGATACCTCAAGAGCATCACCCGCGCGTCGAAGTACCCCTGAACTCAGTCGAATGCCGGATTCGGTTCTCTCACAATGAATGATGCGGTCGAACGCGACGGTGGCGAGTCGCGCAATCGTAGCGGGGTCGCGTCCCGCAATCATTCCGAGCGCAGTCAACCTCTCTGGAACCTCATCGAGGGTTCGGGCGTGAAGCGATGACAACCCAGAGTGGCCCGCGGTGAGCGCCACGAGAAGATCAATGATTTCCGCACCTCGAACTTCGCCAAGCACAATGCGATCAGGGCTCATGCGCAATGACTCTCGCACCAGAGCACTCATCGTGACCTGGCCCGCGCCTTCGGCGTTTGCCGCGCGAGTAGAAAGAAAAACTGCGTGAGAATGGCGCGAAGAAATTTCCGACAAGTCTTCGATGACAAGGATTCGCTCTGAGGTGGGAATGCGCGAGATTAACAACTCTATGAGGGTCGTTTTGCCACTTCCCGTCGCGCCCGTGACGAGGATTGATTGATTCACGAGTTCCTCCCAATCCCAGTTCGAATCAACGACGTAGTCTGCGGTGGTTACGGGATTGTGGCGCGGGAACCTCAACGTCACAAGGGCACCGTCTCGGGCAACTGGTGGGAGTACGACATGAATTCTGACCTGTCCGGCGAGTGCCGCGTCGCCGAGGGGGCGGGCATCGTCAACTCGACCGCCCGCCGTTTCGACCAGTCCCACACCAATCCGCCGGGCCTCGCGCGGGTCGATTATGACGTCCGTTTCGACAAAGCCACGGCCGTTGCTTCGCCACACCCGACCATCACCCGTGACACACAGATCGCGGACGTCGTCGTCAACTATCGAGGCAAGAGGCCCGAGTGCCGAGCTGAGCGTTGGACTCATTCTCACATCGTTGCGTGGTGATCTTTTTTTTGTTCGCCGCAGTCACATCATGGGGACAATCACGCCCGATGCCCAACTGTGAAGAAAGTTGTTGCGAAGGTCTACTCGAATTCGACGATGAGTTCGAGTTCGACTGGAGCGTCTAGCGGCAAAACCGCAACACCGACCGCGCTGCGCGCGTGACGCCCATGGTCACCAAAAATCTCAACTAGCGTGTCACTCGCACCGTTCGCAACGGCCGGTTGACCACTGAATTCTGGGACAGAGGCGACGAACACGACAAGTTTGACAATACGAGTGATGCGGTCAACCGACCCAATCGCCGTCTGCGCAGCCGCGAGAGCATTGAGTACCGCGATTCTCGCTAAAACCTTCGCCTGGTCCGGGCTTACCTCTGCGCCAACCTTGCCGGTAGCGGGAAGTGAACCGTCAACAAACGGGAGTTGGCCAGCGGTGAACACAAGATTTCCCGATACGGTGGCGGGAACATAAGACGCAACGGGTTTGGCGACCGCGGGAATAACGATGCCCAGTTCGGCGAGACGAGCGGTAACAGACACGTGAATTCCCTAGCCGTTAAGAGGACGCTTGAAATAGGCGACAAGTCCGCCTTCAGGGCCAGCAATGATGGTGACGAGTTCCCAGCCATCTTCACCCCACGTGTTGAGAATCTGCGTGGTCGAGTGGATGATGAGTGGCGTTGTCGCATATTCCCATTTGCTCACGGCTGCTCCGTTTCGGAAATTCTTAGGTTGACTAGGTAATCTTGATTCTATGCCCAACCTATTTACGCGTTTCACGACTTCTGTCGGTTCTTGGCTCGGATTGGGCATTGTTGGAATCATTTCGGGTGCCCTTGTCACCATCATGATCGCACCTTTCCTAACCGTGAGCGGAATCGCAATCAAGAACACGCTGTCGGTATTCGATGCGCTTCCCGACTTCATTGAAATCGGTCGCCAAGCACAGAACAACGAAATTTATGTCCAAAAGAGTTCAGACCCTGAAAAGGGCTACGTGAAAATTGCCGATGTATATTGGCAAAACCGAGTTGAGGTAAGGCTCGACCAAATGTCGCAATACCTCAAGGACGCGGCGGTCGATGGCGAGGACCGTCGTTTCTACGAACACAAAGGCGTCGACCTCACAGGAATTATTCGTGCCGCACTGGGGAATGTCGCCTCGGGTGGCATTACCTCCGGTGCGTCAACTCTCACGATGCAACTCATCAAGAACATTTACGTGCAGCGTGCCGAAGCATTGCCGTCCGAAGAAGAACGATCGGTCGCCTACGCCGAAGCGACGGCGACGAGCACCGAGCGCAAACTGAAAGAGATAAAACTTGCAATCGGACTCGAGAAGCGTTTCAGTAAAGAGCAAATTCTGGAAGCGTACCTCAACATTTCCGGGTTTGGTGGAAACACCTATGGTGTTGAAGCCGCAGCAAATCGCTATTTCGGGGTGAGTGCAAGCGAGGTCACAATCTCGCAAGCTGCGTCGCTTCTGGCCATTGTGCAGTACCCGGTGTTGAGAAATCTCGCACAACCCGAAAACTTTCCGGCGAACCAGTTGCGCCGTGACGACATTCTGCGGTCAATGCGCGATTCCGGAAGCATCACGGAAACCGAATATCAAGAGGCTGTGTCAATTCCCGTGGACGCAAATTTCATCAACCTTCAAGACCCTTCGAGCGGTTGTATCGCGGCCCAGAAATACACGAAACATTTCTGTGATTACGTTGTGAAAAACGTGACGAACTTCGAAGCGCTCGGGGCAACAGTCGATGAGCGAATTACGAACTGGAACATCGGCGGCTACAAGTTGTACACGACGCTCGACCTTTCGTTACAAAAGTTTGCTCAAAAAGAGGTTTGGAATGTGCCAAAGTCGTCTACCGTCATGAGCATTGGTGCGGCATTCGATTCCGTTGAGGTTGGTACTGGGCGCGTCTTAACGATGACGCAAAACAAGATTTTCAATGACACGCTGGAAGGTGGCGGCGCTGATGCCAGCGCCGTGAACTTCTCGACCGACCGAGATTACGGTGGATCGAGCGGTTTCCAAACCGGTTCGACCTACAAAATCATGGGCCTTCTCGCGTGGTTGAATTCCGGTCGTGGTTTGAGCGAAGTTGTCGACGCGAGCGAATTCACAAAAGACCAGGCTCAGTTCTTGGACACTTGTGTGGACGGTGGCGGTCCGTGGGGCGGGCCATGGGAGTTCAAGAACGACGCGACCGCACCAAAGATTGTGACCGTTCTGCAAGCAGTCAGCGCCTCGATCAACTCGGCGTTCGCGTCGATCGGAGAGCAACTCGACCAGTGTGAGATTCGCAAGATGGCCGAAGCCCTCGGGGTTCACCGTGCAGACGGGACTCTCTTACAGTCCAACCCTTCGGCAATTCTGGGGACGAATGAAATCGCCCCGCTGACGATGGCAACAGCGTGGGCAGGGATCGCCAATAACGGTAAATTCTGCGAGAGCATCGTTCTCGATCACGCCGTGGGTCCCGACGGTGAGGAATTGCCCGGACAGCCGGTGACCTGTACCCAAGCGATTGACCCCGAAGTCGCGCACGCCGCGATCTACGCAATGAAAGCGGTAATGAGCGGTGGAACAGGATCTGCCAGTAACCCTGGTGGTGTCCCCATCTTTGGTAAAACGGGAACGACCGACAGTTCGACGCAAACCTGGATTGTTGCGTCCACGTCCCGCATCGCCAGCGTGGCTTGGGTCGGAAACATTATCGGAAAATACCCCTTGCGAGCATTCCCCAACGGCTCGTTTTACCGCCATCAAATCATGTCGGCAGTCATGGGGATGGCTAACCAAATGTACCCAGGAGGAACAGATTGGCTGGCTCCCCCCTCGCGCCTCCTCCAAGGAAGCGGACTCAAAATGCCCGATGTCGAGGGCTTGAGTGTCGAAGAGGCGACGACTTTGCTCGTCGGTTTAGGACTAAAAGTAAAGGTTGATGGTGATGAACCATCCGACTATGTTGACGAAGGATATGTCGCACGAAGCGATCCCGCCGGCGGAGAGTTAGCTGCTGGGGGAATGTTGGTGAGACTGTATCTTTCATCGGGAATTGAGCTCGAGATACCAGACGTACTGGGCATGCTCCAAGCAGATGCTATTGATGCGCTTGACGCCGCGGGCGTGAATTCGGTCTCAGTTCGCTGTTCGGCCGCCGAAGACCCGCTCGACCCGGACATTGGCTACGTGATTGATCAATCGGGAAGTAAATCCGTGAAGATTACTGTTCTCAACACCAGCTGTCCATAATGCTCTCCCCAGCATTGTTCGTCGGCATTGCCGCGATTGGTGTTGCAGTTCTCGCTTACGCATCCCTGTTTGAACGCAACAGGTTCAGAGTTAGGCACGAATCGATTGAGGTGCTCGCACCCGGTGCGTCGAGTATTAGGGTGCTCCATCTCTCTGACATTCATTTGGCCCCCTGGCAAAACCGCAAAATAGCATGGATTCGCGGTTTGGCGTCTCTTCGTCCGGATCTTGTTGTCGTCACGGGTGACTCGCTCGGCCACGCGAAATCTGTTCCTGCACTGACGCGCGCGCTCTCTGTCTTTCAGGGCACAACAGGAGTTTTCGTACATGGATCTAACGATTATTTCGCGCCGCGAATTCCGAATCCCCTGACCTATCTTTTTCGACCCTCAGAGCCCGATTGGGACGGAGAACGTATCGACACTGAAGGACTTGACGCGTTGTACTCGTCGCTCGGATGGATCAACCTTGACAATAGTTCGGCTCATGTTCCTGTCAACGGCTCGTCAATCGTGTTCGCGGGTACTGATGACCCTCACCTCGACCTCGATCGACTCGACCTCGTCGCGGAATCGGTGAACGAGACGCGCGGTCTTCTCAAAGAGCCCGTTGCTGCGATTGTGGGAGTTACCCACGCGCCGTACCGCCGTGTTCTTGACGCACTAACAACGCTTGGTGCCGCCGTCATTTTCGCAGGGCACACCCACGGCGGTCAGGTGTGCGTTCCAGGGATCGGCGCGTTGACGACAAACAGCGACCTTCCTCGCGCTTTCGCCCGCGGGATGAACGTGTGGAACCGCGTCGACCACAAGGCATTTCTCAACGTTAGCGCTGGTATCGGTACGTCAATTTTCGCTCCCGTTCGATTCGCATGCCCGCCTGAAGCAGTTCTGGTAACGCTGCGGGCAACGGAAATCGACTACGATTGAGCCGTTAGACACGGGGTGTGGCGCAGCTTGGTAGCGCGCGTCGTTCGGGACGACGAGGTCGCAGGTTCAAATCCTGTTACCCCGACATGGGAACGAGACCGCCTCTGGCGGTCTCGTTCCCATTAACGCTCGAAGTTCGACGAGAAACGAATGTTGACTCCCGCCGTAGCCATCTCAGTGATCGCAGCAATCGTCGTAATTGGGGTCACGCCGACGCACAAATCCGCAAATACCGTGACGGTGTAGCCGTTCGCGATGGCGTCGAGGGCGGTGGCTCGAACGCAGTGGTCAGTCGCAATTCCGACGATGTCGAGGTGCCGGACCTTCGCTTTTTGAAGCACCTCATCGAGTGGCGCACCCCCGGCCGTGTTTCCCTCGAAAGCGGAGTAGGCCGGTTCTCCGTCCCCCTTGTAAATCTGCACGTCAATCAGTTCTGATTCCAGCGCAGGGTTATATGCCGAGCCGGTTGTGCCTTGAACGCAGTGCCGCGGCCAAGTGGTAATCATGTCGGGTTTTGCAGCAAAGTGTCCGCCGTTGTCGCCGTCGGGCGAATGCCAATCGCGTGACGCGATGACGTGCGAGTAGCCCGATTTGTGTGCCCGGATGAAGGACGTAATCGAGGCCGCAGTGACGTTTCCGCCCTTGACCCCGAGCGATCCTCCTTCGGTGAAATCGTTCTGAACGTCGACGACGATAAGCGCGCTAGTCATGCTGGCCTAGAACGCCGCGAGGTTGGTTCCGCAGGAATAGATCCTGGCGACGAGTTCATCTATCGCGGGGGGTGCGGTCGCGTCAACTTCGCCTCGCGCAACGACCACAAAATAGAGTCGCCCGTCGAGGGGGGTATCAATCTGCCCGGCGAGTGCGTAGACGCCATCAATCCAGCCAGTTTTCGCAAAAACGTGTTCGCGCGCAATCTCCGCGCTGCCGACGAAACGAGTAGCGAGCGATCCCGATCGACCAGCAACCGGTAGAGCGTCTCCGATAGCGGCGAGATTTTCGTCGCCTTGGAAAATCTGCTCGACAAGTTCAACGATCACGAGGGGTGGGATCAGGTCGCCCGGCGATTCGCCCGAACCATCGACGAATGTACCTTCGGCAATATCCACGCCGTATTTGATGAGGGAACTAAGCACAAGTTGCTGGATAGAGTCGGCGCTTCCATCTAATCCCGCACTGACTGAGGATGCCCGCATGAGAAACTCTGCCAGCGTGTTATCTGAGTTCAGCAACATCTGGGGGATGAGTTGTGACACGGGGGCTGATTGAACCGCCGCGAGTTCTGTGGCATTGCTCGGCGCACTTTGATAGTCGATTTCGACGTCGCCGTCACCGTTTCCCGCTTTTTTCAGAGCGGAAACAAAGGCGTTGGCCGCACGGCCTGCCGGGTCCATCGAGCGAGGGCTCGTCTGTTGGCCTGGTTTTGCGCGGTCACCGTCGACCATAAAGGGAACTATTCGGGGTTGGTATCCGATAGTCCGTTCCGACTCAGGCCAGGTCGGATGCCATGCATCCTCAATCGGGAACATTGATAGGTCAATCACGACGCGTGTAATTGTCGGGCTTTCTGGGTACTCAGCTTGATAGGCGCTGACTGTATCGCTGGCGAGCTCGGCGATACTCGCCGAGCCGGGATAAACCGACAGCACTCCTGCGCGGAGCGTGGGGTCTCCGCCACCAATCACAACGACGGTTCCTGGCTCTGAACCGTCCACGACCCGTGTTGTGAGTCGCCCGTCTGCCCCGAGAACGTCGAGGGCTACCGTGGCGGTGACAACCTTCATTACGCTCCCCATCGGTATGGGTTCGTCAGCATTGTTTGTGAGCAATGGGTTTCCGGATTGGTCGAATACAACAACGGTTTGTGTGCCGAGCGCGGGATTATTCATTGCGCGACCAACCGAACACGTTCGGACTGCCGACGCGCCCACTGGTTCGGTGGGTACTGGTCGAATAATTGCCGACGAATCAGTGAGCGCGGCCCCCAATCCTGCAGCGAGAAAATAACCGGCCACAAATGACGCGATTATAACGAGGCCCCCTGCAATTCCAAGGACTCGAAGAGGATCCCGAGAACGACGAGGAGAGGTTGAAGAATCAGGGTTGTCGGTTGTCAACGATTCGTTCCTCTCTAGCCTGACACGGTTCCGAGCCGACTACGAGGTTCGAACTCGTGACCTTCTGTTTACAAGACAGATGCTCTACCAGCTGAGCTAAGTCGGCGACGTCACCAGAGTACCAAGTGGCCGCTGGTGACGAGGGCTACTGTTGCACGCCTGCAGCGGTCACAACAGCACGGAGAAACTCTTCGACGCTGAACTGCGGTGTGGTCGTCGGGTCGTACGACGGGTTGAACTGCTTCCCGTTGATGACGATCGTCGGAGTTCCCGTCACTCCTTCGAATTTCTTGTCCTTGTTGTTGATTGCAATGTCACCGCTAATCGCACGTTTGGTGCTCGCTTCGACCCAGTCCTCGAACTGCAGGTCGGTGATGCACGCCTCGACTTTCGGGCCTGCGCCCGCTTGAGCAGCGAAGCCGTACAGTTCCTCGTCTGTCCAGCCAGGAGTGTCTTCTTGTGGCTGATTATCAAAGAGCGCGTTGTGAAAATTCATGAAGCTGTTTGGATAATCATTTGCCACGCATGCCGCAGCGTTCGCTGCGCGCAGTGAGTACTGAGTTCCCTGCGAGCGG
>JBIIAK010000038.1:0-7796 GCA_044239945.1 Microbacteriaceae bacterium | reverse complement strand
TTGCTCGGCCCATCCGGGTGCGGAAAGACAACAACTCTTCGCCTCATCTCGGGGCTCGAAGAGCCCACTTCGGGACAAATCCTTGTCGGCGGCAAAGACGTCTCCAACACCAAGGCGCACCAACGGCCGATCAACACGGTGTTCCAGTCGTACGCTTTGTTCCCCCACATGTCAGTTCTAGAGAACGTTGCGTTCGGACTCAAGCAGCGGGGTGTGAAGGATGCGACACAGCTCGCTCACGAGGCGTTGATGTTGGTGGAACTCGACCACCTCGCGGATCGAAAGCCGATGCAATTGTCTGGTGGACAACAGCAACGAGTGGCCCTCGCTCGTGCCGTTGTCAACCGCCCGGCACTGCTCTTGCTCGACGAGCCCTTGGGTGCACTTGACCTCAAACTGCGCCGCCAGATGCAGATCGAATTGAAATCGATCCAATCCGAAGTCGGGCTGACCTTCCTTCACGTCACTCACGACCAGGAAGAGGCCATGACCATGGCGGACACCGTCGCGGTCATGAACAAGGGCAAGATTGAGCAGATGGGGCCTCCCGCTGAGCTTTATGAACTCCCCGCGACACGATTCGTCGCGACCTTCCTTGGCCAGTCGAATCTTTTCGACGGAGTGGTTTCTGGAACATCGGGAAAAAACGTGCAGGTCACCGTCGGAAAATTGACTCTCGATGTCCCGACCTCTAGAACAAAAGTGACGTCGGGCGAAATCACGGTCGGAGTTCGCCCCGAAAAGATCGAGATTTCCCGGAAAGAGCCCACCGCGTCGGCAACCCGATCGGTGGTCGGACCAGGAACCGTCATCGACACGTCGTTCACGGGCGTTTCCACACAATACGTCGTCGACGTCCCCGGACTACACAACCTGACCGTCTTCGAACAGAACGATGGTGACATTGTTGCCGCTGGCTCGAAAGTGTGGCTGTCATGGGCAACGGAATACTCGTTCGGGCTGCCAATGGACACCGACCAATTCATTGAGTCGGACACGACGACGCGGTCTCTCGCCGTCGCCAAGCGATAGTCCGCCATGAGCCTCACCGCCTTCAGCCACGGCCCGTCCGGTGTCACGGTTGAACCCGGGGCGCAAAAGAAAAGTCGTGTTGTCTGGTTCTTGCTGTTGCCCGGTCTGGTGTATCTCGGGCTGTTCTTCATCACACCGCTGATTTCGCTCGTCATCACAGCGCTTAAAGAAGCACCCCCCGGGGCGTTCATTGGCGAGTACGTCAACGCGTTCCGCTGGGAGAACTACACCGAGGTGTTGTCGCTCTACGGTGAACATTCGGTGCGGTCGTTCCTCTACGCCGGTGCGGCCACGCTCATCGCGTTGGCCATCGGTTACCCGCTTGCTTATTTCATTGGCGTCCGCCTTCGGCCATACCCACTGTGGCAGTCGCTCGCACTCGTCCTTGTCATCGCGCCGTTCTTCATCTCGTTCCTTCTGCGAACGGTGGCCTGGAAACAACTCCTCGCAGACGAGGGGTTCATTGTCGGAACAATGAAGGCATGGTCGATATTGCCGCCCGACGCGCACATCACCGGAACATCTATCAGCGTCATCTTTGGTCTCGCCTACAACTTCATCCCGTTCATGACACTTCCGTTGTACTCGAGCATCGAGCGCCTTGATTTGCGACTCCTCGAAGCCGGCAAAGACCTGTACGCCGGGCCGTTCACCTCATTTAGAAAAATCACCGTGCCGTTGACAATGCCGGGGATTATCTCTGGAACCCTGCTGACGTTTATTCCAGCCGCCGGTGATTACGTGAACGCTAGTGCGAACTTCCTAGGAAGCACCTCGACCACCATGATTGGTAACGTCATCGAATCGAACTTCCTTGTGCTGCAGAATTATCCGCACGCCGCCAGCATGTCGTTGATTCTCATGTCGGCGATTTTGATTCTGGTTTCTGCTTATGTGTACAAGAGCGGAACGGACGACCTGCTATGAAACTCGGCAAGTATCTTCTTCCGCTCTATGGAATCCTCGCGCTCATCTATCTGATGGTCCCGATCGTGTACACGATTGCGTTCTCATTCAACGATTCGAATCGCACCAATATCATCTGGAATGGATTCACTTTCGACAACTGGCTGAACGTTTGCGACGCGCAGGGTGTTTGTGAAGCGTTCGGAAACTCAATCGTCATCGCCGTCGCCTCGACACTCGTGGCGACCGTTTTGGGAACGGCCATTTCGATTGCTCTTGTTCGTTACAAGTTCAAGGGTCGCGCGGCGACAACGCTTCTGTTATTCATGCCGATGGCAACCCCCGAGGTCGTTCTCGGAGCAGGTCTGGCCGCGCAGTTCCTTAACGCGGGTGTTCCCAAGGGAATGTTGACGGTCATCCTTGCGCACATCATGTTCAGCATCTCGTTCGTTGTTGTCACGGTTCGTGCACGAGTCGCGGGCATCGATCCGAAACTAGAAGAAGCCGGTCGCGACCTTTACGCCAAACCATCACAGGTGTGGTGGAAGATCACGTTCCCGCTGTTGATGCCCGGAATCATGTCAGCCGCCCTCCTTGCGTTCGCGTTGTCATTCGACGACTTCATCATTACCAACTTCAACCGAGGGCCGGTCAACACGCTTCCCTCATTCATTTACACGGCGGCGGCACGTGGAATCCCCGCCGAAGCAAACGTGCTGGCGTCGGCGGTGTTCATCCTCGCGATTCTCGCGGTGGTCATCACGCAGGTCGGTGGCGAGATTACGCGCCGGCGTTTGAAAGCTAACGCCTAGACACTGACGGTGAGACGGCCGACGACGGCGTCACCGCCGGTAATCGACGCAACGAGTTCATCGATGAGGTTCTCGGCGACGGTTCGCTCGATGACTCCATGACGCGCGAGCAGGGTGACCGCGGCGGCGGTATTCGCCCGCTGTGAGCCGTCCAGACACTTAATCGCAACCGCGATTCCCTCGCGGGCGATGATGAGCACGCCCTCAGCACCAATTTTGGCAATCGCATCGGTGCTCTCGATGACGCGCGTGTTGTCGCGACCCGGTCCGTCCAACGCCCACGCGTTCGCACGAATTGCATTCACCAGACGTTCGGCGTCCGCATCGTGTCCATCCGTCGCACGCGCGATGCCCGTGCCCAGGTCGCGAAGGCTCATGCCATACAACGGCGCTCCGCAACCATCGACCGCCGGCCACATCGTTTTCGCTCCCGTGAATTCTTCGACGACAGCCCTGATGAGCACCTGCAGCGGATGAGAGGGCTCGAGGTAGGTCCGAGTGTCCCAACCGTTGGCGACGCATGCCCGTAGAAATGCGGCGTGCTTACCCGAGCAGTTCATTGTGACGCGCTGCGGGCCTTCTCCAGCGGCGATTCTGTCGGCCTTATCGTTGTATCCGAGCGGCCAGTCGGTAGGGCAACCAAGGTCGTCGACCCCGAGCAGATCGCGCGCGAGCATCGCCTCAATCGCGTCAGTGTGGCGTTGAGAACCGCAGTGGCTGGCACACGCCAGTACAAGTTCGACACCCTCAAGTTCAGCGCCGGCTCGGAGTGCCGCGATGGCCTGAAACGGTTTGAGGGTCGAGCGCGGGAAAATCACCGCATCGATGTCCCCACCAGACTCGATCACCGAGCCGTCGCGGTCGATGACGACAAACGCCCCGATGTGTCGTGATTCGATAAGACCGTTTCGGTCGAGGGTTGCGAGTTCGACGCACCCCTCGACCGACAGCGGATGCATTAGCGAGCGGAAAGCGCTTCGTCGATAATCGCCACAGCGTCAAGCAGCAGTTCATCGCTCGTGATGACCGGAGGGAGGAAGCGCAACACGTTTCCGTAGGTTCCCGCCGAGAGAAGCAAAAGCCCCTTCTTGATCGCGTAGGCCGTGATGTAGGGGACGATATCCGAAATCGGAGTGTCGGTTCCGGGCTCGGTGAACTCGATAGCCTGCATCGCACCGATACCCCGGACATCGCCGATAATGTTGTGCTTTTTCTGCAAGTCGAGAAGTGCGCCACCGAGAACACGACCGACTCGTTGGGATTCACCCATGAGGTCGCGCTTCTCGATTTCTTCGAAAATCTGAACCGCAGCGGCCGCTGACATCGGGTTTCCCCCGAAGGTGCCCCCGAGCCCACCGACGTGGCTGGCATCCATGATGTCTGCACGGCCAGTGACAGCGGCGATGACGAATCCGCCACCGACACCCTTGGCGGTGGTGACGAGATCTGGAACGAGACCGAAGTGCTCCGAGGCGTAATACGCACCGGTGCGCATGATGCCCGACTGAACCTCGTCGGAAACATAGACGATTCCGTTGTCGTTACACCACTTCTGGAGTGCGGGAAGGTAACCGTCCGCGGGAACGATAAAACCGCCCTCGCCCTGGATTGGCTCGACAACGAGACAGGCCAAATCTGTTGCACCGGCGCGCTTATCGAGCCACGAGATGGTGCGAGCAGCCGCTTCGGCGCCAGACAGTTTGTCGTGGAAAGGGTACGAGTTGGGCGCGTGATGAACGTCACCGGCGAAAGGACCAAATCCCAAGTTGTACGGCATCGCCTTGAAGTTCATCGACATCGTGAGGTTGGTGCGACCGTGGTAGCCGTGATCGATAACCGCAACCCCGGTGCGACCGGTGAACTTGCGGGCAATCTTGACCGCATTTTCTACCGCTTCGGCTCCGGAGTTCACCAAAACCGACTTCTTGGCAAAGTCACCAGGCGTGTGCTGGGCGAGCAATTCGCAAAGGCGCACGTATGACTCGTAACCAGTGACCGTAAACAAAGTATGCGTGAAGCGTTGCGCCTGCTCGAAGGCTGCCTCAATCACCGCATCGTCAGCGTGACCGATGGTGTTGACACCAATACCGCCTCCCATATCAACGATGTGGTTGCCATCAACGTCAACGAGGATTGCTCCTTTCGCGCGCTCGATGTACACAGGGAAAGTTGCACCAACACCTGCGGAAACGACGTTCTTTCGGCGCTCGTGAAGGGCGAGGGACTTTGGTCCGGGAATTTCAGTGACGACGAGACGCTCTTGCGTCACATCCGTGGCTACGCTGTTCATACAGCCAGCGTACTCCGTTGGTGCCCCGACAACAATTGAGAAACGGCCATGAACCACAACTTCGAGATTCGACTGCGCTGGCACAACAGCAATCCGACCGAGCGCGAGATTGGTGGTGATTATTCGCACGAGTCGATAATCACGTCGGACAAACACGCGACTCTCGTCGCATCCGCTGCGGGTGGTTTTGGCGGGGATGTGCGCCTGTGGAACCCCGAGGAACTTCTGATGGCGTCAATCGCCCAATGTCACATGCTCTCGTTTCTCTACGCAGCCCATGAAGCGGGCATCGAGATTCTCGATTATGTCGACGAGACGTCTGGAACCATGAGTTACCAGGGAGGCTCCGGTGCGATGACGAGCGTCACGCTTCGGCCGGTTATCGAAACCACCGCGAGCGCGGCCGATGTCGATCGACTCCACGAGGAAGCCAAGGCAATGTGTGTATTACGCGCGTCGGTGAATTTCCCCGTCAACGTTGAACCTGTCACAACTTTGCCCGGCGCGAACCTAAACTAGAAGTTGCCCGCGCGGATTGCGCACTCCATTGACACCGAAAGTTTTCCATGTCGCGTATCGCCTCAATCCTCACCGTTCCCCTTGTAGCGCTGGCGCTCGCCGGTTGCTCGGCCCCTGGCGGAGACAATTGCATCCCGTCGGGTGCCGCATCCTCTGCCGTGAAGGTGGACGGTGAATTCGGGGACGCGCCCACAATCACGTTGGACAAGGGATTGACCGCCGCTACGACGGAACGCTCGGTAGCCATCACTGGAACCGGCGCTGCGGTCGCAAACGGCGACACCGTCACAATGGATTACACGCTTTACAACGGCACGACCGGTCTGGAAATCGAAAAGTCCGAATACAGTGAAATCTCGCCAATCCCATATCCGATTGACACCTCGGCGACGAGCTTTGTCGGATTGTCGAAAGCGATTACCTGCACCACGGTCGGCTCGCGAATCGTTGCGGTCATCCCCAACGCGGAAGGCTTCGGTGCTCAGGCGGCACAAGCGGGGATCGGCGTCGACGACACCCTGGTTTTCATCATTGACGTCACATCGATCGCGGCAAAGCCCCTCGCTGAAGCATCCGGAACTCCAGTCGAACCGCTCGAAGGCTTCCCCGAGGTCGTGTTCACCGACGGAAACCCCACCGTCACGATTCCCACCGGTGCAGTCCCAACCGAATACGGCATCGAAACCCTGATTCAGGGGGATGGGGCTGTCGTCGCCGACGGCGCGACCGTCGTCGTCAACTACGAGGGAGTCAACTGGAACACGGGTGAGGTCTTCGACTCAAGCTTTGACCGCGGTGCGACTGCGACATTCAGCACCTCGGGCGTGATTCAAGGTTTCCGAGACGCACTCGTCGGCCAGAAGGTTGGTTCGCGTGTTGTCGTCATCATTCCGAGTGACCTCGGCTACGGCGACGCTGGCTCGGGTGACAAAATCAAGGGTGGCGACACGCTCGTGTTCGTCATCGACATCCTCGGCGTCCAGTAGTCCCTGCGACGAGGTGCGCTCGTAGAATTGAGACGTGCCCGCCGAACCGTTCGATGACCGACCCGTGTCGGGGTTGACTCCGTCAGAGGCGCACAAACAGGCCGCCGTGTTGCGTGACAGAATCACCGAACTTGCGGCGGCGTATTACGCAAGGAGCGAGTTACTCGCCGCGGATGCCGATTACGACGAGCTGATGCGCCGGCTCGACCAGATTGAACGGGAATTCCCCGAAGTTCAGAGCCAGGACAGCCCCACCCAGCGCGTGGGGGGTTCCGCGGATTCGACGTTGTTTGACCCGGTGGTTCACCTCGAACGGTTGTACAGCCTCGACAACGTGTTCACGGTCGAGGAATTGACCGAGTGGATGACAAAGACCGAAAAAGACGCTGGCCGACCGGTGCAGTGGTTGTGCGAAGCAAAAATTGACGGGCTCGCTCTCAGCATGAGATTCGAGAACGGGGTGCTGGTTCAGGCGGCGACACGCGGTGACGGCGTTACCGGGGAAGATGTCACCGAGAACGTTCGGCTTATCCCCTCGATTCCCCAGCAACTGACCGGCCGGGGGCATCCCGATGTCGTCGAGATCCGTGGCGAAGTGTTTTTCCGAACAGCTGAGTTCGCTGACCTCAATGCGCGCCAAGCATCCCTGGGTGAGAAGACTTTTGCGAACCCGCGCAATGCCGCGTCGGGAAGCCTCCGCCAGAAAGCGGAGTCCAAAAACGAACGTCAGCTTGAACTCATGCACGACCGGCTCAAACGCCTCAGCCTTTACGTTCACGGAATAGGTGCATGGGCTAACCCTCCGGTTGCGAACCAGTCCGAGATTTACGAATTGCTGAGTTCGTGGGGATTACCAACATCACCCCATTGGTCGGTGGTGTCCGATTCGGTCGGGGCTGTGGCTTACGTCGAGCGAAACGGTGATCACCGTCACGACCTCGAACACGAAATCGATGGGGTCGTTATCAAGGTTGACGACCTCGAGCTTCACGACCGGCTCGGGGCGACGTCCCGGGCGCCGCGCTGGGCGATTGCCTACAAGTACCCGCCCGAACAGGTCAACACGGTCTTGCTCGATATCGTCGTTGGGGTCGGTCGAACTGGGCGCGCGACGCCGTATGCCGTGATGAAGCCGGTCACAGTCGCTGGTTCGGTTGTCCGTCAAGCGACTCTTCACAACAAGGATGTCGTTCTGCAGAAGGGTGTGTTGCTGGGTGACACGGTGGTTCTTCGTAAGGCGGGTGATGTTAT
>JBIIAK010000037.1:0-8215 GCA_044239945.1 Microbacteriaceae bacterium | reverse complement strand
CAACGCGCGACGTCACCCAGTGGGAGATCGACGAGTACTTCGCCGACTATTGAGAAGGTTTCACACCACCGACTGGGAAACAAACCAAGTTTCATGCGTGAGTGCGTTTGAAAGACGCAATTTGCCCCAAAAGACGCAGGTTTAGTGAAATAGAGTACGCAAATCAACGCAGAATCGCGGATACAATTGCCCCATGGCTGTTGTTGACCCCACCCTCACGACGATTGATGCCGCCAGCGCGGACCGCGCCGGCGTTAACCTTGTCGCAGAGCCCGCGTGGATTGCCCTCAAAGCGGCGGCCACCGCGCTGCAGGGTCTGCAAATCAAGAACGGTTCGATTCCAGAGAACACAAGCGACGCAGCCGCGCACGTCGCGACAATCTGTTCCTCGATCGAGCAGCTCGCCCCGCACTTTCCGCACGATGCCAGCTACTTGGCCGCCGCGATTTCCGACTTTAATCGCTGGGTCGAGGGCGGTTTCGGTGAGCCCGATTTTCTCGCGTCAATCCTCGAATTCGCGCCAGCATCTCAGCGGGTGAACGGCATCCGTCATCTCGTGATTTTTCCGATGTATACCCAAAACGGCAGCACCAATCGTTTCGTCGAGGCCGTGCTGGTCGAGGTTCTCTGGCCTGAATTCATCGCGGAGCTCGAGGCCGGTGACTACTCGAACAAGATGCTCGTGCCACTTCGTTTTCTCGACTTCACCGCCGGTTATGACACCAACTCAGCGGTGTTGTTTCCCGAATCAGTCGCGATGAGCTCGATTCCCTCTTTCACGTGGGGCGCCCTTTTTCAAGATCGCGAGGCTGCTCGCTTCCGCAAGGTGACACAGGCGGCCGCCGAGATAACCGGGCTTACCATGCCCGCGGAAGCCGAGGAACTCCTCACCGACCAAACCTTGACCGAAGAGGTCTTCATCATGTGGGATCTCATTCACGATCGCACCCACATGAGTGGCGATCTGCCTTTTGATCCCTTCATGATCAAACAACGCATGCCGTTTTTCCTCTACGGGCTCGAGGAATTGCGCTGTGATCTCACCGCTTTTCGCGAGAGCGTAAAAATCGACCGGGACAGCACCGCCAGCCCCGAGATTCGTCGCCGGGCCCGGCTCGTCCAATACGCTGTCATCTTTGACCGTATCTTCCGGTTCTCGATGACCGGATCGCGCGTTCGCAACTATGACGCTGTTGCCGGACAGTTGCTCTTTGCCTGGATGCACCAGCACAAGGTGCTGCACTGGACCGACAACAAGCTCTCTATCGACTGGGAAGACGTGCCAGATGTCGTAGTGTCTCTCGGAGACGCTATCGATGATCTTTATTGGCGCTCTATCGATCGCCCCAAGATCTCGCACTGGCTCGCCGCCTACGAGCTGGTTGCCACTACCCTGACGCCTCACCCCGCTTCTGTCTGGGCAAAAGGCGCCGACGCACTTCCTGTCACCGGGGCGCCCGGTGAATTGACGGACCAACTACTGGATGATGAATTTCCGCTGTCGATGTTCTTCGAAGCACTTCAACGCAAAATTTCGCCGGTGATTGAGTCGACCGTCGGCATCCGCGCCTAGGGTAAAGGCATGGAAAAACTGCACGACACCGCCTGGCGCGGATTCGCATCCGACAACTATGCCGGGGTACATCCCGAGGTGCTCGATGCGCTTGCCGCAGCCAACGGCGGACACCAGGTTGCTTATGGCGAAGACCAGTACTCCGAGCATCTCGGGGTTGTCATGGCAAAACACTTCGGTGACGGAATCGAAGTTTTCCCGGTGTTCAACGGCACGGGCGCCAACGTCCTGAGTCTGCAGTCGATGATTCCTCGCTGGGGTGGCGTCGTTTGTGCTGCTACCGCTCACGTGAACAACGATGAGTCCACGGCGCCCGAAGCTGTGGGCGGGTTCAAGTTGCTGACCGTCCCGGCATTCCAAGGCAAGCTGACTCCTGCACTCATTGACGAACAGGCTTTTGGCTTTGGCGACGAGCACCGGGCCCAGGCCCTCGCGGTCACCATCACCCAATCAAGTGAACTGGGCACGATTTACAGTCCTGACGAGGTCACGGCCATCGCCGATCATGCCCACTCGTTGGGCATGACCGTGCACCTCGATGGTGCGCGTATCTCGAACGCGGCAGCCGCTCTGGGCGTTCCGTTCAGCGCGTTCACCCGGGATGCCGGCGTCGACATCGTGAGTTTCGGTGGAACCAAGAATGGCTTGATGGGCGCCGAAGCGATCGTGGTCTTGAACCCCGAAGCCGTTCACGGATTGATCTTCCTGCGCAAGATGAACATGCAACTCGCCTCGAAGATGCGTTTCGTTTCTGCGCAACTCATAGCTCTTCTCGAGGGCGACCTGTGGTTGCGCTCGGCGTCCCACGCCAACGCAATGGCTACTCGCTTGCGCTCCTCGCTTGAAGGGGTAACGGGCGTCAACTTTACACAGCCCACCCAGGCAAACGGAGTCTTCACAACGCTGCCTCCGGGCGTCGCCGACGAGCTACGCAAAGAGTTCCGGTTCTACGATTGGAACCCCGCCACCGGCGAAGTTCGCTGGATGTGCGCGTGGGACACCACCGAGGCCGACGTCGATAATTTTGCGGCTGCGGTCCGCCGCCTCGTTTAGGACTGAGCGCATGCCAAGTTACGACGTCGACGTTGCGATAATCGGCGGCGGTCACAACGGTCTCGTTGCGGCGGCATATCTAGCCAAAGCTGGAAAATCAGTGGTCGTGTTCGAGCAGCACGACGTGCTCGGAGGGGCTGCCATATCAGCACAGTCATTCGAAGGCATCGATGCCAAACTGTCGCGTTATTCCTACCTCGTGAGCCTGCTTCCCAGACGCATCGTTGACGAACTTGGTCTCGATGTCACGACAGCTCCTCGACGCTACGAGTCGTTCACCCCCGCCCCGGACGGAAAGGCTGGTTTGCTGATCGACAAAATCGACGCCGAAGCCACTGCGCGGTCGTTCGAATCAATCGGTGCGGCTGGCGACTTCGATGCGTGGAACGCGTTTTATGCAAAAACTGAAAACATCGCACAACTGTTGTTCCCCTCGGTTCTGGAACCGTTGAAAACCGAATCGGAAGTCCACCAACTACTCGGCTCTGAATTGTGGAACGAATTCTTCATTAATCCAATCGGGAAAACCATCGCCGATTCGTTCGAGTCTGATCTCGTGCAGGGCGCCGTGATGACGGACGCACTCATCGGGACATTCGCCTCTAATCACGATGCGGCGCTCGACGCCAACAAGTGCTTTCTGTACCACGTGATTGGAAACGAAACCGGTGAGTGGAACATCCCCGTTGGCGGGATGGGGGCAGTGACAACTTCGATGGCGGCGCGTGCGCGGGAACTCGGTGCCGAACTGAAGCCAGGTTGCGAGGTGCTGTCCATTGGCAATCTAGAAGGCGACGCCGCAAGCGACAGTCCCGTTCGAACTGTTACCTACCGCCAGGACGGCCAGACCCAATCGGGGTCGGCACGATTCGTGCTGGCCAATGTAGCCCGGCCTGTTCTCGAATCACTCCGCGGGCGGTCCTCTGCCCACACTATCGAGGGCGCTCAGGTGAAGGTCAACATGATGCTTCAGCGGTTGCCGAAACTGAAAACAGCCACCGATCCTGTCGCAGCATTCGGGGGGACCCTCCACATCAACGAGGGTTTCGAGCAATTACAGGTTGCTTTCGAACAGGCCGCGGCGGGCGAGATTCCCAACCCGCTGCCGTGCGAAATTTATTGCCATTCGCTCACCGACCCGACCATCCTCGGTGAAACCCTCCGAGAGTCCGGTGCCCAGACTCTCACCGTATTCGCCCTCCAGACACCTCATTCGCTGTTGCGGGACACCGACAACGCCGTGATGCGTCAGACACTCGAAGACGCGGTCATCGACTCCATCAATTCAGTGCTGTCAGAGGACATCCGCGATCTGTTGTTGGTCGACGCAAACGGCAAACCCTGTATCGAAACCAAAACAACACTCGATCTCGAGCACGCTCTCGGGTTACCGGGTGGAAACATCTTCCATGCGCCACTAAGTTGGCCGTTCGTCTCGGACGACTCGCCTCTTTCGACACCAGCCGAACGCTGGGGTGTCGACTCTGGCGAGCCAGGCATCTTCTTCTGCGGGTCAACCGCCAGGCGGGGTGGTGCAGTGAGCGGCATCGCTGGCCACAATGCTGCGATGGCTGTTCTTGAATCCGAATCTCGTCAGGATTAACTCGATGAGGTCGGCGTGGTTGCCAACCTTTCACCCAACCGTCTGATTCGTAATTAAACGGTCGGTGTTGAACGGTCGGCGATGAGTTCGCCACCGTTGAACGTCACACCGAGTTCACGATAGTAACCCCCGAGGACTTTTTCGACGGGGAGGATGGACTTCAGTTCGTCCCACTGCGAGTCGTGCAGTTCGAGTTCGGCGTCACCCATCCACGGTTCGCCTAGTTCGGCGTCGACACCGCCCATCGCAATCAGTTGGTCGAGCGAGTTTCCGAGCCCCGGCGTGATCGATGGAACCCAACGGCTGTGGAGCATCTTGTGCCCGTTGACGAAACCGTTCGTTTCGCTCTTTTCACGCAGTGTGACAACAGCGGACGCGAGCCGGTGGTCGTAGGCGGCGACGCTCGCGCCGAGTTTGGCACCGGCCTCCAATTTGGGAGTGGCCTTTCCAAAGTTGAACACGCGTGTGACGGCGATGTTGCCGAGCTTCTTGGGGTAGCCCTGGAACCAGCCGCGACCGATTGCGAAGTCTTTCGTCACCCAGATTGCAACGCAGCGGCTGTAGGTGACACCCTCGTACTTACATCGGACAACAACGAATGCCTCGAGATATTGCGAACGAACCGGGTCAAGTAATTCCTCACCGCCGGTGCTGCACGATTGCCAGTCGGCCCAAATCATCGCCACGGCGCCGGGATTTTCGTCAGCGAGTTCGAGTTCAGGAGGGAGGATAGCGCGAACGTTTTGGGGATCCGTCAGGTATTCGACCGTAAGCAGCGTACCCGAGTAAAACCAGGGCATCTCGGGGACAAGCGCGCTCTTCCCGGTCGGGGTCAGCGGGGGAAGAAATCCGTTCAAATCAGTCATGAAAGCCACTGTATCGAATCATTCGGAAGCGAACAATCCTTTCGGCGGAACGTCGGAAACGACTGACGCTTGATTGAACCAAAAAGGTGAGTCCCCCTTGCGGTCTGGACAAAACTTCGGCACAGTAGTAAAAGTCGTTCGTACCAGAACGATTTGTGTGTCACTAACTCAATGAGGAGATTCTGTCATGGCATCAACCACTCCCAGTGGCGAACTGAAGAAGGGGCGTCTCGGTGTAATCGGGATTGTGTTCTTCGTCGTCGCCGCTTCTGCCCCTCTCGTCGGTATGACCGGCGCTGTCCCTGTCGCGATGCTCGTCGGAACCGGCTCGGCCGTTCCCGGCACGTATCTCGCGGTGGGACTCACCCTGCTGTTGTTCGCGGTCGGTTATTCCGCGATGAGCAGCCGCGTCACCAACACCGGAGCGTTCTTCGCTTACGTTGGACGCGGACTCGGCACCAACATGGGTGTCGCATCGGCATTCACGTCGATCCTCGCCTACGCGACAATTCAGCTCGCCATTTATGGCTTCTTCGGCGGACTCGTCCAAGGCACGATGGCCGGGTACGGCATCGACCTCCCCTGGATCGTCTGGTCCGGTATCGCGTGGGTCATCATCACCGCGCTCTCGCTGCTGTCGGTTGACCTCGGCGCTAAGGTTCTCGGTGTGTTCCTAGTTCTCGAGCTGGCTGCACTGCTCATCGTTGCCGGTGCAATCCTCATCGACGGTGGACCCGACGGTGGCGTCAACCTCGCCGCATCGTTCGACCCGAACGCCGTCCTCGCCGGCGGGCTCACCGGTGCAGCTGGTATCGCTATTGCGTTTGCTTTCGCCTCGTTCATCGGGTTCGAAGCCACCGCAATCTATGGTGAAGAGTCGTCCAACCCCAAGAAGACCGTACCGACCGCGACCTACTGGGCAATCGGAATCATCACCGGACTGTTCGCAATTGTTTCGCTTGCTATGGTCACCGGTTACGGAAACGGAATGGTCGATGACGGCGCTGGCGGAGAAATGCCCGCACTCGTTGCCGCCATTCTCAGCGTGACTGCGATTGACGGAGCACCGTTGGCAAACCCGGCCGGATTGCTGTTCGACCTCGCCAACACCTACGTTGGACCGTGGATTGTCGGCGTCATGGAGATCCTCGTCATCTCGAGCCTCTTCGCCGGACTGCTCGCGTTCCAGAACGCAACCGCGCGCTACTTCTTCGCGATGGGCCGCGGCGGAGTCTTGCCGAAGTCGTTCGCGTCGGTCAACGGCCGCGGAGCACCCCGCACGGGTGTCTACGCAACGTCGATCCTCGCGATTGCTGTCATGGCAATCTTCTTCATCACCGGGCTCGACCCCGTCCTCAACCTGTTCTTCTGGATGTCGTCCATCACGGCCGTCTCCGTCATGTTCATTGAGGTTCTCGTCTCGCTCGCGATCTTCCGTTTCTTCCGCAAGGAAGGCGGAGTGAGCGTGTGGAAGAGCACCATCGCACCCCTCGCCTCGGCTGCTCTTCTCGCCGGTGGCGCGTACCTCGTGATGAGCCGCTTCAACCTGCTCGCAGGAACTGCGGCGGACGGGGTTGACCCGTCGCTCCCGGAAAGCGCGTGGTCGCTCAGCCCCCTCGGCTGGTTCCTCGCGCTCAGCCCCTTCATTGCCGCCGCAATCGGGTACATCGCTGCGATTGTCAACAAGAAGGAAAACGCCTCGCTGGTCAAGGACATTCTGTCCTAATCGCGTGTGGCGCATTCGGACGGGCTCGGTCGAAAGACCGGGCCCGTTCCCTTTATCACCGTACGATTAGCGCATGCGCATCGAATCAATCTCTGACGCCGCCGGACACCCGGTTGGACTCCCCGTTTCATCTCTCGAGCCCGCCGAACGGCCGAGTGGCGCGACTCTGATGGGTTCGCGGGTCCGGCTCGAACGCCTTAGCGCCGAACAGCATGCGCCCGACTTATATGAGGCGCTCCAGGCGGACCCTGCCGGAACACTGTGGACATACATGCCTCACGGTCCGTTCGACACCGAGCGGGATTTCATCAAATGGTTGTCGAGCATCGAAAACTCAACCGATCCGCTGTTTTACGCGATCATCGACCTTTTAACGAATCGATCAGTGGGCATTGCGGCCTATTTGCGCATCGATACGCACAACCGCACTGTCGAGGTCGGTTGGCTGACGTTTTCGGAACAACTTCGTCGAAGCACCGCGGCGACAGAGGCGATGTATCTCATGGCGACGCACGCGTTCGAGCTCGGGTTCCGTCGATACGAATGGAAGTGCAACGCGCTCAATGCACCGTCCATCGCCGCGGCAGAACGACTCGGCTTCAGTTTCGAGGGGGTATTCCGAAACGCTGTCATCGTCAAGGGCCACAATCGGGATACGGCGTGGTTTGGGTTCACCGACGGGGATTGGCCGGCAATCAAACTGGCCCACGAAGCCTGGCTTGACCCGTCGAATTTCGATGAATCGGGCAACCAAAAGTCGAGTCTTCGCGATTTGACTGCCCCCTTGCGTCATTCCGCGTGGCCAACGCTCACCGTCGAACGCTAAACCGCCGATCGCTGCGAAGCGACGGTGTCGTTGCCGGCCGCTTTTCCGGATTGGCGTCGTTAGAAGTAACGGGTCAACACATAGGGCAAAGCCATTGCAATCGATGCGGCAGTAACGGGGAGTCCATAACGGAAGAACTGCCAGAACGAAATGTGTATACCGCGCGCTTGTGCGAGCCCGATTGCCACGACATTCGCGCTTGCGCCGATTATCGTAAGGTTTCCACCGAAGTCTGCGCCAAAGGCAAGAGCCCACCACAATCCGTCATTTCCCGATGGTGGCAAGACGTCGACAAGGTGTTGCACCACGGGAATCATGCTCGCAACGTAAGGAATGTTGTCGACAACACCGGATACGAGCGCAGATACGACCACCAACGCGCCCGCCGCCAATCGCGAATCATCGCCGACGAATTCGGCCAATGACTCAGACAATGTCTCTAGCGCTCCGACGTTGACCAACGCACCAACCATGATGAACAGCCCAGCGAAAAAAACAAGGGTTCCCCATTCGACGTCCATCGCAAAATCGGCTGGTTTTAATCCGCTGATGAGAACCAATAGGCCGG
>JBIIAK010000036.1:0-8260 GCA_044239945.1 Microbacteriaceae bacterium | reverse complement strand
ACATACAGCGAGCCCTCCCAGAGGCCCTTGTCGCGGTAGGCCTCGCCGTATCGGACGATTCCGCCCTCGATTTGATAGACCTCTGAAAATCCGCGGTTGAGCATCGCCGCACTAAGGATTTCGCAGCGGACACCACCCGTGCAATACGTCACGATTGGTTTGCTCTTGAGGTGGTCGTACTTGCCGCTGTCGAGCTCCGCGATGAAATCGTGAGTCGTGCGTGCGTCGGGAACGACGGCGTTCTTGAACCGACCGATGCGTGCTTCGAACGTGTTTCGTCCGTCGAAAAACACGACGTCATCACCGCGCTCGGCAACGAGCTCGTTCACCTGACGTGGACTGAGGTGTTGCCCGCCGTTGACAACCCCTGTCTCGTCTACGACGATTTCTTCGGGCGATGCAAAAGCGACGAGCTCGGGGCGTGCTTTGACGCTAAGGCGAGGGAAATCGTCACCCGTGCCCTCTGACCATTTCACGTCCATCTTCCCGAAACCGGGATAGTGCTTGGTTGCCCGCACGTATTTCTTGACCTCGCTCATCGGCCCACCGACGGTGCCGTTGATTCCGTGCTTTGACACGATGATCCGCCCCGTCAACCGGTGTTTCTCGCACAGAGTGCGTTGCCACAATACGACCGCCTGCGGGTCGATGACCGGCGCGAATGCGTAGTAGAGAATGATTTTGTTGAGCGTCACGAGGTCCAAGTTTAGGTGGTGACCGGAATCGTGTCGTAACCGCGCAGCACAAAGGTGGAGCGACGAGTCGGTGCGCCAGCAAGTTCGAGTTTCGGAAACCGCTCGATTAGCGCCGGCAGCGAGATATTCATTTCCAATCTGGCGAGCGGAGCACCGATACAAAAGTGGATCCCCGCTCCGAAAGCAATGTGCTGATTGGACTCTCGGGTCAGGTCCATGGAATCGGCGTTCTCAAACACATCGGTGTCGCGGTTGGCTGCGCCCAACAGCGCGGCAATCTTCTGCCCACTTCTGATGGCGACTCCGTTGATCTCGGTGTCGGTGGTCGCGGTGCGTTCGAACAGTTGCAACGGTGAATCGAATCGGAGGAATTCCTCGAGGGCGGTACGAGACACCGCGCGAGGGTCATCGCGCAGCGGCTGCATCACGGCCGGTTGTTTCAATGCGGCAACGATGCCGTTTCCGAATCCGTTGACGCTCGCTTCGTGTCCGGCATTGAGAAGCAACACACACGTCGCAATGAGTTCCTCGACGCTGAGTCGCTCGCCGTCTTTTTCCGCGGCAGCCAAGGTGCTGATGAGGTCGGTTCCAGGATGAGACTGTCGGAGTTCCATCAAGCCGCGGACGTATTCGGCGAATTCTGTTGCCGCTTTTCGGGCTTCGGCCTTGTGCGCGTCGCTGGGGTTAACCTCGTACATTTTGACGATTGACTGCGACCACGGGCGCAACAGGTGCTCATCAGCGTCGGGGAACCCGAGCATATGGGCGATGACCTTGACTGGGAGAGGTTCGGCGAAATCCGCAAGCACGTCGAATGTGCCGTCCTGGTCACTTTTGTCCGCGCAGTCATTGAGCAGCATTGTTGTGAGTCGTTCGATGTCGGGTGTGAGTTCGGTGATTGTGCGCGGATTGAACGCTTTGCTCACGAGCGCCTTTAGCCGAGTGTGCTTGGGCGGTTCGGAATCGAGGATCGAATCCGAATGCAGATAGTTGAAATCATGCCATTCGGTCTCGGGAGTCTTCGGAGTGAAGATCCTGCCGAGTGACTTATTGCGCAGTACCGCGTTGGCGTCGGCGTGACGCGCGGCGAGGAACATTCCGGTCAGCTCGTGCCAGAAGGGCTTCCCGACCGCCCTGGCCTCAGCGAGGGCAGGGTATGGGTCGACGAGGAATTCCTTGTCGCTGAAATCAAGCAAAAGTAACCTCGGTTTCGGTCATTCGATAAAGGCCCGGAGGTCGGATTCGATGGCATCGACGACAGTGGCAACGCGTAGGGACCGGTCCGACCCCTCGGTGACGGCCGCATCGATGTAGATCTTGAGTTTCGGTTCGGTTCCCGAAGGGCGAACGATGACGCGAGAGCCACCGTCGATTGTCAATCTGATCAGGTCTGTTGGTGGGAAGCCATCGAATCCATTCGTAAAGTCGTCTACGGCTGTCACGGCCTGACCACCGAGTGTCGTCGGCGGTGAATCGCGGAACTTCGACGAGATTACGGGAATCTCTGAAAGGTTAGCGACGCGAAGGGAAATCTGCGTTGACGCAAATGCGCCAAACCGGTCGGCGAATTCGACGAGGTGATCGGCGATGGTCAGTCCGCGCTCCTGGAGCTCACCAGCCATCGACAGAAAATCTACCGCAGCCGAAATTCCGTCTTTGTCACGAACCTTGTCCGGATCGACGAGGTACCCGAGTGCCTCCTCGTAACCGAAAATGAGGTTCGGGACGCGATTGACGAACTTGAATCCGGTCAACGTATACGAAAATTCGATTCCGTAATCCGCGGCAACGGCCCCAAGAGCTGGGGACGAGACGATCGACGCAGCGAGTGCTGCAGGGACACCGGAACCCTTATGTCGCTCGGCTGCACGCCACCCGAGCAAACTTCCGACCTCGTTTCCGGTCAAGCGACGCCACTCGCCGTAGTCCCGAATCGCGACCGCGAGCCGGTCGGCATCGGGGTCATTCGCGATGATAAGGTCCACCCCGGCGCGGTCGGCGGTTTCAAACGCGAGGTCGAGAGCCCCCGGTTCTTCTGGGTTGGGAAACGCCACCGTGGGGAAATTCCCGTCGGGTTCAATCTGTTCGGGGACAACAATCGCGTCACCCAATCCGGCGGACACAAAACAACGATTCGAGACCTCCCACCCAACGCCGTGCAGCGCGGTGTAGACAAATCGGACCGGCATTTCTGGCCGAGTCGAGATGGACGCGGTTTTCGTGACGAACGTGTTGACAACCGACTCGGGTGCGGTCTCGTAGTCGTTCGAGCGCGGGAAATTACCGAGATTCATCTCGGCCGCCCGCACAATCAGGGCTTCGATGTCGGTGTCGTCGGGGGACACAATCTGTGACCCGTGATCCTCGCCGCCGAGGTACACCTTGTAACCGTTGTCGCGCGGTGGGTTATGACTGGCGGTGACGACGACTCCCGCACTCAGTCCTAGTTCGCGCAGAGCGGTCGCAACAACGGGTGTCGGAACCGCGCGATCAAACAAGATGACGCGCAGACCGAGTCCCGCAAATATCTCGGCGGAGTCTTGCGCGAAAACGTCTGAATTCACGCGACCGTCATAGCCAATCACGACGCTCGGTTTGGCTTCGCGCCCCAGCAGAAATTGAGCGAATCCGTAGGCTGCCTGAGAGACGAGCACCCGGTTCATCCGGTTGGGGCCGGCGCCGAGTTCGCCGCGAAGTCCGGCTGTGCCAAACGTTAAGCGGGTGTCGAAACGGTCGGAAAGGTCGGCAATTGCGGATTCATCGCCTGCGACGGCGCGCTCAATGATTGCGCGCAACTCCGAGGCGGTCTCTTGGTCGGGGTCCTGCCCGAGCCACGCGTTCGCGCGAGCAATCAGGTCACTCGAGAACATTGATTACCCCGCGACGAGTGCGGCGACGACGCTGGCGAGCAACGCCGACATCACGGGCTCGGCGTCCTTGCCGGCGGCGATAACCTCGGCATGGCTGAGAGGTTCGCCTAGTCCCGCAGCGAGATTGGTGATAAGCGAAAATCCGAGGACTTCCATGCCGGCTTCGCGTGCAGCGATGGCCTCGAGAGCTGTCGACATTCCGACGATGTGCCCGCCCATGCGTCCCGCCATTTGGACTTCGGCAGGGGTTTCGTAGTGCGGCCCGCGGAACTGCACGTAGACGCCTTCGTCTAGGTCGGGCTTGACGCTTCGAGCGAGATCGCGAAGACGGGTTGAATACAAATCGGTGAGATCAATGAAGGTTGCACCCTCTAGAGGCGACGACGCGGTGAGGTTGATGTGGTCGCTGATGAGGACGGGAGTCCCGGGCCCCCACGACTCTTTGAGCCCACCGGCTCCGTTGGTCAGCACCATGATTTTCGCCCCGGTCGCGGCGGCTGTCCGAACCGAATGCACCACGCGACGAACGCCGTGGTCCTCGTAGAAGTGAGTGCGGGCCCCGATGATGAGCACGTGAGCACCGGAGGCCGTGCGAATCGAGCGGATCGTTCCGACGTGCCCTTCCACCGCAGGTTTTGAGAATCCTGTGATTTCCGTGGCGGGGAACTCGGCGACCGTCTCGCCGATAAGGTCCGCCGCTTTACCCCAACCGCTGCCGAGAGTGAGCGCAATGTCGTGTTTGGCGACGCCCGTCTTTTTCGCGATTTGGGTGGCGGCCTCGCGCGCCACCTCTTGGGGGTCTACCGAACGATCGTCGAGAGGGTGTGAGGCACTGTGCATCATGTCTAAGAACTCTTTTCGAGCGAGAGCAACACGAAACCGGCTTTGACCGTTGTGCCGACCTCGGCACTGACCTTAGCGATGACACCGTCACGAGGAGCGGCGATTGCCTGCTCCATCTTCATGGCTTCGAGGACGACGACGGTTTGACCCTTGATGACAGCATCACCGGGTGCAACCTCGACCTTGACGACTGTTGCCTGCATCGGCGAGGCGACGTCGTTTCCGCTTCCGCCGGAAGCGTGCGCGGTCTTGGAGCGCACGGGCGCGAGTGGTTTGTGAATTCGCGCCGAAGTCGGCAAGAGCGAGTCGGGAACCGAGACGGCGAGACGTTTGCCATCTACTTCGACGACGACCTCGTGTCGGGTGTCGGTTGCTTCGCCCGCGCCAATCGTGCCCGCGTATTCTTCGACGGTGTTGTTGAACTCGGTCTCGATCCAACTTGTGTAAATCGAGAACGGTTTGTCATCAGCTGGCGCGAAAGCGGGGTCGTTGACAACGAGTTGATGGAATGGAAGTACCGTCGGCAAACCGACGACCTGGAATTCGCTTAACGCGCGGCGAGCCTTGGCCAAGGCATCCTTGCGATCGGTCCCAGTGACGATGAGCTTGGCGAGCAGCGAGTCAAAAGACCCCGAGATGACGTCGCCCGCGACAACGCCGGAATCGACGCGGATACCGGGACCACCAGGGAGCCGAAGCGCCTTGACCGGCCCGGGGGTGGGAAGGAAGTTCGCGCCAGCGTCCTCACCGTTGATGCGGAATTCAATCGAGTGGCCGGTGATTACGGGGTCCGGATAGTCAACGAGCCCGCCCTCGGCAATTCGGAACTGTTCGCGAACTAGGTCGAGGCCGGTGACTTCTTCCGAGACGGTGTGTTCAACCTGGAGGCGAGTGTTGACCTCGAGGAATGTAATGGTGCCATCGGCGCCAATCAGGAACTCACAGGTCCCAGCACCGACGTAACCGACCTCTTTCAAGATGTTCTTCGACGCCGTGTAGAGCAGTTCGCGCTGTGCGTCGGTCAGGAACGGTGCGGGCGCTTCTTCGACAAGTTTCTGGTGACGACGCTGCAACGAGCAGTCACGGGTCGACACGACCACAACATTTCCTTTGTGGTCGGCCAAACACTGGGTCTCGACGTGTCGGGGTTTGTCGAGGTACTTTTCGACGAAACATTCACCGCGACCGAACGCGGCGATGGCCTCGCGCGTCGCGGACTCGAACTGCTCGGGGATTTCTTCGCGAGTGTGAGCGATCTTAAGCCCGCGCCCACCACCACCGAACGCTGCCTTGATGGCGACGGGGAGTCCGTGAACATCGACGAAGTCAAGAACTTCCTGTGCGGTCTCAACGGGATTCAGTGTCCCCGGGGCAAGTGGCGCGCCAACCTTTTCGGCGACGTGACGGGCGCTGACCTTGTCCCCGAGGCGTTCAATCGCCTCTGGGGTTGGTCCGATCCAGATGATCCCGGCATCCGACACGGCGCGGGCAAAGTCTGCGTTCTCAGCAAGAAATCCGTAGCCGGGGTGAATTGCGTTAGCACCGGTCCGTTTTGCGGCTGCGAGGATCTTCCCTATGACGAGATAGGTGTCGGCGCTCGTTGTACCGTCCAAACTGATTGCTTCGTCTGCCATTTTGACGTGTTGAGAATTGATGTCCTGATTCGCATAGACCGCTACCGTCGCGATTCCCGCATCTTTAGCTGCGCGAATCACGCGAACAGCGATTTCTCCACGATTGGCGACGAGGACCTTGGTAATGCGTGTTGACATGCTCTTTAGCCTATTGGTCGGCACGCTTTCTGTCTCTTTCGCTCAGCGGTTCCACAGGTCGGTCCATTCGATTCCGAATGAGCGCACCATGTTTCGAAGTGCTGGCAGCGACAACCCGACGACGGTGTGGGGGTCGCCGATGATGGATTCGATGAAGGGACCACCGAGGGAATCGATCGTGAATGCGCCGGCGACGTGGAGCGGCTCACCCGTCGCGATGTACGCATCGATTTCTGCATCGGTGACGTCGGCGAAGGTGACCTCGGCGTGGGTCACGACGCCGACACCACCAAGGCTCCCGCCCTCTCGATTATCGATGAGCCAGTGGCCCGAATACAGAACGCCTGTTCGGCCGCGTTGACGCATCCACCGTTCGCGGGCGACCTCCGGGAGATGCGGCTTTCCGTGAATTATTCCATCGATAACAAATGCAGAATCACCACCGAGGATGAGTCCGTCGATCGTCGATCCGTGAGATTCGGCAACTGCTTCTGCCTTCGCACGCGCAAGCAGTTCGACCATCGCAGCGGGTTCGAGGTGCCCGGCCGCGGCGACGACAGCGTCCTCGTCGACCCCTGGGGCAATTGTCACCGGTTCGACACCCGCCGCGCGAAGAGTCGCAAGTCGAGCGGGTGACGTAGAAGCAAGAACGAGACGCACAGCCCGACACTACCCTGACCTTAGGCTGGACAAATGGGTGAATCGCTAGGTACCGATGTTGAACTGACGCTGACGGGAATTGCACACGGCGGGTTCGCTGTCGGGCGACTCGATGGTCGAGTCATATTCGTGAGCGATGCAATCCCGGGGGAGACCGTGACCGCTCGAGTGACCGACGATTCGAAGGCCAGTTTCTGGCGAGCCGATGCCATCGAGGTCGACAGCCCGAGCCCGCATCGCGTTCCGCACGTTTGGACCGAAGCCGGAATCGATCGTCCGATTCACGCCCGCGTTGGCGGAGCGGACTTCGGCCACATCGCACTCGCACATCAGCGCGAACTGAAGCGTGACGTTCTCAAAGACGCGCTCGCTCGTTTCGGAAAACTTGACGAGGCCGCCATCGCCCTTCTGCTCGACCGTGTGGACGCTCTACCCGGCGACGACGAGCGAAACGGGTTGGGGTGGCGTACCCGTGTCCGTCTGCATGTTAACGAACAGGGTCAGGTCGGTCCGCGCGCTCGCCGATCACACGACATCATCGTCGTGAAGTCCCTTCCGCTCGCGACCGAGGGAATCAATCGAATCGCACCCCTGGCGGACAACTATGGGATGTTCGGTTCGGTCGACGTGCTGTCCCCGTCAATCGGTGACCCGCGCCTCATTGTCGGAGAACAGAAACCGACGGTCATTCGCGAGCGCGTGGGCAATCGCGAATTCCGGGTCGATGACAACGGTTTCTGGCAGGTCCATCGCGAAGCAGCGACAACCCTGACAGCCGAGGTTCGGGACGCGATTGACCCTGACCATTTCGACGCCACAGCACTCAACCTCGACCTCTACGGCGGTGTTGGTTTGTTCGCGGTGGCGCTCGCCGATCTCGGTGGACCATCGACCCGTGTCACGAGCGTCGAATCGGACGAACGCGCGACCGAACATGCCGGCGAAAACCTCAGTGAGTGGGTCGGCGCGTTTGCCGAAACGGGCACGGTCGAAAAATGGCTGCGCGGACTCGACCAGCGCGCGACTCCCGGAGAGCGTTCGCGACTCGCTGCAGGGACAGTCGTTCTCGATCCTCCTCGATCCGGAGCCGGACGCGAGGTCATGGCTAGTCTTGGTCGACTCGCCCCCGCTCAAATTGTTTACGTCGCGTGCGACCCGGTTGCCCTATCGCGTGACATCGCTTTTGCCCGCGAACACGGCTATCGACCGACGCGCCTCCGGGCTCTTGATTTGTTCCCGCACACGCACCACGTTGAAACCATCGTGACCTTTGTCAAGGATGGGAATCCGCAGGGATAGGTGCCCAAAGAACTCGCGCTCGCTAAGGTAAATATGTGACTGAAAACACCCCGACACCCGGACCCGCGACGACTGCAGCACGAATCGCCGATTTTGCCGAGCGACTCAAGCGACTTGACGA
>JBIIAK010000035.1:0-8320 GCA_044239945.1 Microbacteriaceae bacterium | reverse complement strand
GAAAAAACACTATTTATTATGTTTTATGAAACTTTTCGCGTATTCTGGCGCCATGAACACGTCCCCAACGCTCGGTCGGCGAATCCGACATTTCCGCCAGCGCGCGAATCTAACGCTCGATGCTCTGAGCGACAAAGTGGGACTATCAGGCAGCCAATTGTCCATCATCGAAAACGGCAAACGCGAACCCAAGATCGGGCTCGTCACGGCGATTGCCTCAGCCCTCGGGGTGAGTGTCGCCACGCTTCTCGAGACGGGGGCACCCGACGAGCGCAGCGCAAAAGAGATTGAGCTAGACGAACTGCAACATTCGGCGCTCGCTACTCGATTGGGGATCCCGTCGACTCGCATCGGCAAGACCATGACCGACGAGACCCTCGACGCGCTTCTGGGTTTGCACCGAGAAATCGTGCGACGCGAGACAACCGCGATTGCGACCCCAGAGGAAGCCCGCAGGGCAAACACCGAATTGCGCCGTGCGATGCGAGATATCAATAATTACCGCCCCGACCTCGAGGCGATTGGTCAGGACTTGTCAGATCAAGTCGGGCATACCACGGGCGCTCTGACTCACCGAGAAATGAGTCAGATGGCCGAACGTTTCGGGCTGGCAATCATTTACGTGGATGACCTGCCGGACTCAGCACGTAGCATCACGGATTGGGCAAATGGACACGTCTACTTGCCGCCCGCATCGATTCCCGGCGGACACGGGCTTCGATCAATGGCAATCCAGTCGATTGCCCACCGAATTCTTGGACACAACGTCCCCTCGAGCTATCCAGAATTTCTGCAGCAACGCCTCGAGATCAACTATGTGGCCGCCGCTGCCATCATGCCGGGTCGCCAAGCCGTCGAATTCCTGACTAAGGCGAAAGCTGATCGCAACATCGCCGTCGAGGATTTCCGTGATGCGTTCGGAGTCACACACGAATTTGCGTCGATGCGATTTACCAACCTTGCAACGAGCCATCTCGACATTCCGGTGCACTTCCTTCGCGTTGGCGATGACGGTGCGGTGTACAAGGCATACGAGAACGACGGGTTGCCGATTCCGACGGATGTCACGGGGGCAGTTGAAGGACAGCGGCTCTGCCGGCTGTGGAGTGCGCGGGTCGCACTCGAACGCGTCAATCGAACAACGGAGTACCACCAGTACACCGACACACCCGATGGCACGTTTTGGGAGTCGACCCAGACGGGCGCGGGAGTCGACGGCAGTTTCTCAATCACGGTCGGAGTCCCCTTCGCTGACTCGAAGTGGTTTCGCGGACGCGACACCGCCGATCGCAAGTCGTCGACCTGCCCCGACCCGACGTGTTGTGTGTTGCCGACCGACGAACTCACCGCGAAATGGGCAGGAAACACGTGGACGAGCGCAGCGATGCACTCGCAGGTTCTCACGCCAGTTCACCGGGGAAGCTTCCCCGGAGTGGACGATCGGGCGGTGTTCGAATTCCTCGAGCGACACTCTGCACAGTAGTACGCTGGAGATACAAGCCCCTTTAGCTCAGTGGATAGAGCGTCTACCTCCGGCGTAGAAGGTCGCAGGTTCGAATCCTGTAGGGGGTACCCCTAACCTCAACTGACGAGCGACTTAAGATGGACCTATGAACCCCGACGCGCTGAGCACCGCCATAGCCGAGGCGACGCGCACGGTCATCGGCGCTCGTGATTCGGCGCTCGCGGCAAGCATCGTCGATTCGGATGTCGCGCTCGAGCGTCCCAAGAATCGCGACCACGGGGATTGGGCGACCTCAATCGCGATGAAAGTCGCCAAGCGCGTTGACATGAACCCGCGCGAGGTGGCGCAGGAGCTTTGTGCCGCGCTGGAGGCGATAGCCGGAGTAAAAACCGTGGATATTGCGGGTCCGGGCTTTCTCAACATCACTCTCGACGCGGCGGCGGCGGGCGAAATCGCCCGAACCATTATTAATGCCGGTGCAGCCTTCGGACATAACGAAACTCTCGCTGGACAATCCATCAACCTCGAATTCGTGTCAGCCAATCCCACCGGGCCTCTCCACATCGGCCACACTCGCTGGGCAGGGCTGGGGGATTCCATCGGTCGCGTTCTGCGGGCCTCTGGCGCAAAAGTCGCGAACGAGTTCTATATCAACGACGCCGGTGCCCAGATGGACGTCTTCGGCGAATCCGTTCTCGCAGCGGCACTGGGTGAACCGACCCCCGAGAACGGGTACCCGGGGGAGTACATTCAAGAACTCGGAAAAATCGCGTTGACGCAACGTTCCGACCTCGGCGACCTTCCACGTGACGAGGCGATCGTGGTCGCCCGCGACATCGGGTACGAGCAGCAACTTCAGGAAATCAAGGACTCGCTCGCTCGATTCAACGTCAAGTTTGATGTCTGGTTCAGCGAACGGACCCTGCATGCGGGTGGCGACAACTCGCTCATCGAACACGCTATCGAACGACTACGAGCCCAAGGCCACGTCTACGACGATGACGATGCCATCTGGGTTCGCACCACCGACTTTGGCGACGACAAAGACCGCGTGATTCGCCGAGGCAACGGTATCTATACATATTTCGCTGCTGACGCCGCGTACTACTTGTCTAAAGGTGACCGCGGGTATCAGCACAAGATTTACCTACTCGGCGCCGATCACCACGGGTATGTGCACCGCCTTAAAGCTCTCGCTGGCTCGGCGGGTGATGACCCCGACAAGGACATTGAAATTCTCATCGGTCAGCTCGTGAGTATTAATGGAGCCAAGTTGTCGAAGCGTGCTGGCAACATCATTGAGCTCAACGATCTGCGCGAATGGCTCGGAACCGATGCGCTGCGCTATTCGCTCGCGCGGTACCCGGCGGATTCACCGTTATCGCTCGATCCGGAACTCCTGACCAAGAAGTCGAACGACAACCCCGTGTTCTATGTGCAGTACGCGCACGCTCGAACCTGCGCCGTCGCGCGGAACGCGGCCACTGCTGGTGTCGAACGATCAGTGTTCCGGGCAGAACTTCTCGACCACCAGACCGAAGCAGATCTCGCGAACGCGCTTGCCGATTTCCCTCGCGTTGTTGCGCAGTCGGCCTCGTTGCGCGAACCACACCGGGTTGCCCGATATCTAGAAGAACTCGCGGCCTACTATCACCGCTGGTATGACAACTGTCGTGTGACGCCGCTTGGCGACGACCAGGTCGACGACGCTCACCGCACGCGACTCTGGCTCAACGATTCCGCGGGTCAGGTTTTGCGCAATGGGCTTGACCTGCTGGGCGTCAGTGCACCGGAGCGCATGTGAGCCAGTTCACGTCAGAACAAAGTGCCGTAATTCGCGCAGAGTTCCCTCAATTGTCAGAGACCGTCAGCGGGCATCCACTCGTCTACCTCGACACGGCAGCCACGAGTCTTCGACCGCGAATTGCGGTTGACCTCGAATCTGAATTCGCGCTGCGACACACCGCCGCGGTCAATCGAGGCGCGCACTCACTCGCTGCCGAGGCGACCGAGGCATATGACGATGCACGAACGACGATTGCCGCGTTCGTCGGCGCGCGCCCCAACCAGCTCGTCTTCACCTCCAACGCAACGGAATCAATCAATCTCATCGCCCTCGCCGTTCAATTGGCTTCCGCCGTCGGTTCACCCGCTCGATTTGCTCTCGCGGCTGGCGACGAAATCGTGGTCTCCGAAGCGGAACACCACGCGAACCTCATTCCGTGGCAAGAAGTCGCTCGGCAGACGGGCGCGGTTATTCGGGTTGCGGCGGTCACCGACGGCGGAGAGTTGACCCCTGAGGCCGTGAAATCGGTGTTGTCCGACCGAACTCGAATCGTTGCTGTGTCTGCTGTGTCCAATGTCCTCGGAATCACGAATCCTGTTCGCGCCATTGCCGACCTCGGTCGAGCCGCCGGCGCGATCGTCGTCGTCGATGCCTGTCAGTCCGCCGCCCACGGACGCCTCGACGTCGACTCGTATGGTGCTGATTTCGTTGTGTTCTCGGCCCACAAAATGTATGGCCCGACGGGTATCGGGGCGCTGTGGGGAACGGCGAAAATTCTCGCCGAGATGCCCGTCGTTCTGACGGGCGGTGCCATGATCACGCGCGTCGACTACGACTCGTCCGATTACCTGCCCGCACCCGCGAAGTTCGAGCCGGGAACGCCACGACTTACCCAAGCAATCGGCTGGGCGGAATCGCTCCGGTTTGTTGAGTCAATTGGTGTCGACGCCATCGCCGCACACGAGGAATCATTGGGTGCTGACTTGTTTGCCGGCGTCGCCGACATACCGAATGTTCGCATTTTGGGAACCGCCGCCGGTGCGCATCGCGTAGGCCTCGTGAGTTTCACTGTCGAAGGCGTTCACCCTCACGACGTGGGCCAATACCTGGATTCGCGCGGAATCGCGGCCCGAGTTGGGCACCACTGCGCCCAACCTCTTCACAAACGCCTCGGGGTCGACTCGTCGACCCGTTTCTCGCTCGGGATGTATTCGACGTCGGACGACGTCGCCCTCGCTGTCGCGGCACTCGCCGACGTTCGCGATTACTTTGGGGAGGGCTGATGGAACTCGACGACCTGTATCAACAAATCATCCTTGATCACAACAAAAGACGAGCGGGATACGGGCTAACGCCGGGCGGCTTCCCCTCGCACCAATACAACCCGACGTGCGGCGACGAATTGACGCTCACGGTTCGACTGTCGGAGGACGGTGACACCATTACCGCTTTTGAGTGGGAGGGCAAAGGCTGCTCGATTTCTCAAGCGTCGGCGTCGCTCATGACTTCGGAAGCGACGGGTATGTCGGTCGCTGAATTTGAAACGTTCGCGAACGGTTTTCGCGATGCGATGAGATCCCGAGGAACAATTGCCCTTTCTGAAGACGAGTACGGCGACCTTGCGGCCCTTTCGGGTGTGTCAAAGTTTGTTGCTCGAGTTAAATGCGCAATGTTGGCGTGGGTCGCGGCCGAGGACAGCCTCATCCTGACACGCGAGTCGCTAAACTGACTCAATGCCCGAAGGCCCGCCCGCGTTAAGGAAAATCTATTGATCGAATATCGTAACCTTCGAATTGCGCTGCTCGGCGCTGGAAGCGTTGGCGCACAGGTGGCGGACCAGATTCTCAATCACGGCGACGAGTTAGCCGCCCGAATTGGGGCGGGAATCGAGTTGATTGGCGTAGCTGTTCGCGATCCGAAATCAAAGCGAACGGCGAACATCCCTGCACACCTCATCACAACCGACGCTGCCACGCTCGTTCGACAGGCCGACATCGTCATCGAACTGATGGGGGGTGTTGAACCTGCCCGAACGCTGATACTCGACGCGATCAACGCGGGTGCTGACGTCGTTACCGCAAATAAAGCACTACTTGCGCACCACAGCACCGAGATTTTTGAGGCCGCCGCCCAGGTCGGCGCTCAGGTTTACTACGAAGCGGCCGTTGCGGGTGCGATTCCAATCATCCGGCCGCTCCGCGATTCCCTTGCCGGTGACAGGGTGATGCGAATCCTCGGAATCGTGAACGGGACAACCAACTTCATCCTCGATCGCATCGACACGCTCGGCGAATCGATGGAGGACTCGCTCGCGATGGCAAAGAAGCTCGGATACGCCGAAGAAGACAGCAGCGCGGATATCGAAGGATACGACGCAGCGCAAAAGGCCTCGATCCTGGCATCTCTTGCGTTCCACACCCATGTGCCGATTGACCTCGTCTATCGCGAAGGAATCAGCGAAATCACACTCGACCAGGTTCGCGCTGCCAGGCAAGCTGGTTACGTCGTGAAATTACTCGCGATTTGCGAGAGGGTGGGTTTGGCGGACGGCACAGAGGGCGTTAGCGCCCGTGTCTACCCAGCAATGGTTCCCGACAGCCACCCGCTTGCTGCCGTGCACGGTGCAAACAACGCGGTATTTGTCGAAGCTGAACTCGCCGGCCCACTCATGTTCTACGGTGCGGGTGCCGGTGGAATCCAAACCTCGTCGGCTGTCCTCGGAGACCTCGTCTCGGCTGCTCGTCGTCACGTGATTGGTGGTCCCGGCGTCGCAGAAAGCACGCACGCGACATTCCCCATCCTGCCAATCGCGGATATCCGCACTCGTTACCACATCTCGCTCGAGATCACCGACGCACCCGGCGTGCTGGCTGACATTGCGTCGCTTTTCGCCGCGCACGGCGTCTCGGTCGAGTCGGTCGAACAAAAAGTCACCAGTGTCGATGGGCAAGAGGCCACCGCTACGCTAGTTATTGGAACTCACGAGGCGACCGAAGCTGATCTCGCCGCGACCGTGGATGCCCTTGAGGCGTCAGCCGTTGTCCGACGAGTCGTGGGAGTACTTCGAATGGAAGGTCTGTAATGGGTCATCAGTGGCGAGGCGTCCTTCACGAATATCGTGATCGCCTTGACGTGTCGAACAAGACCCCCATCATTTCGTTGGGTGAGGGTGGGACACCACTCATTTATGCCCCTGCACTGTCTGAACGCTCGGGCGCGAAGGTCTACGTCAAATACGAAGGCATGAACCCGACTGGGTCTTTCAAAGACCGCGGAATGACGATGGCGATTTCTAAGGCGATGGAGGCGGGAGCGAAAGCCGTCATCTGCGCATCGACGGGCAATACGTCAGCAGCGGCAGCAGCCTATGCCGCGCACGCGGGAATCACGGCGGCGGTTCTGGTTCCTGAGGGCAAGATTTCGATGGGCAAGTTAAGCCAGGCGGTGGCCCACAATGCCGAGATCCTGCAGTTGCAGGGAAACTTTGATGACTGCCTCGACATCGCTCGGGACCTCGCCGCGAATTACCCAGTCCACCTCGTCAACTCGGTCAACAACGACCGCATCGAAGGACAAAAGACTGCCGCGTTCGAGGTTGTCGAGGTTCTCGAACGCGCACCTGACTTCCACTTCATCCCCGTCGGAAACGCGGGCAACTACACCGCCTACCACCGTGGCTATCGCGAAGAGATTGCGCGCGGAACGACGGATGTGTTGCCGCGAATGTTCGGTTTCCAGGCGGCGGGTTCGGCGCCGCTCGTCATTGGTGAGCGCGTGAAGAGCCCCGAAACAATTGCCACCGCGATCCGTATCGGAAACCCCGCATCGTGGGATTTGGCAATTGCCGCTCGTGAAGACTCGGATGGATATTTTGGTGCTATCAGCGACGCCGATATTCTCGCAGCCCAGCGAATTCTCTCGGCCGAAGTCGGAATCTTTGTTGAGCCAGCGTCGGCTGCGTCCGTTGCGGGGCTCCTCGAACGCGCCGAGGCCGGCATCATTCCGAAGGGCGCAATCTGCGTCCTCACGGTCACGGGTCACGGACTCAAAGATCCACAGTGGGGCCTAAAGCGTCCGGACGGAACCGAAGCGATGCCGCAGGTTGTTCCCGTGGACGTCGACGAAATTGCCGGCGTGCTCGGTCTCGTGAAGGGAAAATAATGTCGTCTACCGTTCCCGTTGGACGATCTGTTCACGTCAAGGTTCCCGCCACGACGGCCAACCTCGGACCCGGTTTTGACACTCTCGGAATCGCACTGTCGCTCTATGACGAGCTGACGGCAACCGTTCTCGACGCTGGTAGCACGCGGGTCACCGTTCGCGGTGTTGGCGATGGTACCGTTGCGACGGACGACACTAATCTGGTCGTTCAATCGATGGCAGCGACGTTCGCGCATTTCGGAATCCCCGTCCCGATTGTCGACCTCGTGTGCGACAACCGAATCCCGCACGGTCGTGGAATGGGGTCGTCCGGTGCGGCGATTGTCGGCGGGATCATGATAGCCAAGGGACTTCTTGACGGCATTGTCGAAATCGACGCCCAGGGACTTCTGGACATCGCGACGAAAATGGAAGGCCACCCCGACAACGTTGCTCCTGCATTGTTCGGCGGTTTGTCGATTGCGTGGATGACAGAAACGGGCCCGCAGCACAAGAAGTTGACGGTACATCGCGGTGTTTCATTGTTGGTCGCTGTTCCTCGTGACATGACGATGAGCACGAAAGTTGCTCGCGACCTGCAACCCGACACGGTTCCGCACGAAGACGCGGTCTTCAACGTGTCGCGATCCGCACTTCTCATCGCGGCCCTCCTGCAGAGCCCCGAACTCTTGCATGCGGCAACAGAAGACAAACTTCACCAGGAGTATCGCGCCGAGGCGATGCCGGAAACGATTGCACTGATTCGTCGATTGCGCGACGAGGGATTCGCCGCGGTGGTCTCCGGGGCAGGGCCGTCGGTCCTCGTGCTGACCGATGATCCACTCGAACGCGCGCGCGCGGCGAGCATCGTTGACAAGTCGAAGGACACAGCGTGGGAGTGCCTCATGCTCGCTGTCGACTTCAAGGGT
>JBIIAK010000152.1:0-2511 GCA_044239945.1 Microbacteriaceae bacterium | reverse complement strand
CGGTACGACCTGCGTCGATCAATGCGACACGTCCGGCGTCGCGCACCAGAACCGCATCCCCTTGGCCTACATCACACTGCGCCCAGGACCATTCGTGCGGCGCGCTAGCCCATGCCACGCGACCCGCACCTACCGTTGAGGCGAGTCCGACCGTTGACGCGAACACGGCGACGAGTGCTCCGGCAGTACGCCAGCGCCGAAAGACCGCCACGATTATTCCGAACGACACGAGAGCCGCAAGTCCAACGCCCCACGCCCCTGGCGGCCACGGCAATCGAGCACCGGGAAGAGCCGCACCCGTTCGAGCGATTGCCGCGACGACACTTGCGATTGCCGTCGAAATCGCCAGTAGTCCATCCGACACGAAAGGCACCGGGGACAGCACGATGGATAACAAACCGCAGACGGTCGCAATCGGAATCAACGGTTCGGCGAGGATGTTGGCTAACACTCCGTAAACCGGGATGTACGGCGAGAAACCGAGGATGATGGGCTGGCAGGCGATAGCCGCGCTTGTTGGAATTGCGACCGCGACGGCGACGGGAACAGGCATCCATCTGCTCGCGATCTCGGTCAGCGGTCTTGCGAGCACCAACAACCCGAGTGTCGCAGAGACGGACAGGGCAAAGCCAATCGAATGAGACAGAGTCGGATCGAAAATCAGCGCCACGAGAATCGCCGCACACAGCGCAGTTGTTCCCACAACGGGTCTGCCCCACAGAAGCACGGCGAGCCCGATGGCCGCCATGATGGATGAGCGAATTACGCTCGGATCTGGCCCGACCACGACGACAAAACTTACGAGAGCGACCCCGCTTGCTGCGACCCGGCCCCATAAGGGCGCACGGCAGAGTGCTGCGATGCCGAATGCGAGCCCCACCACAATCGCACAGTTCGAGCCGCTCACAGCCATGAGATGCGTCAACGAGGTGACCCGCATCGCTTCAGACAGTGATTCGGGAATGCCGTCGGTGTTGCCAAGAACCAAACCGGGAACGAGTGCACCGGCATCACCCGACCACCGTGCTGCGCGGACGCGAAAATCGTCATGAAGGGCCGTGACCCAGGGGAACAACTGGTCGACATCCCGCTGATAGCCTTCGGCTTTTGTGAGCCACCATGCGTAAATCCATGCCGCTGCTGCTGGGATCGCGAGAACCGGAATGCGGTGAATCACAGCGTGATTTTGTCGCGCATTCCCGCAAGAGTGAGATCGCCAATTCCTGGAACCTCTAAGAGCGATTCCAGAGCCACGAAAGGGCCGTTTTCGTTGCGAAAGGCGATGATTCGTTGTGCCAGCGTCACACCGATCCGAGGAAGCGTATCGAAATCCTCTGCCGTTGCCGTGTTGATGTTCACCTTGTTCGAAAGGGCATTCGCCGTGATGCGTGAACGAGCGTCGCCTGCCGCGCCAACAATGATTTGTTCTCCGTCTTGAACGATCCGCGCGAGGTTGAGGGACGCAGGGTCAGCTTTAGGTGACAGCCCACCCGCCAGCGCCACTGCATCCATGACTCGTGAGTCCATGGGTACTTCGTACACGCCTGGTTTGGCAACCGCTCCGACAACTTGAACAAACATGGTGCCGGTTGACTCGGCGTTCACGAGCGCATCCGTACTGGATTGAACGGCAATGTCACCCGACCCGCTTGTCGCGTTGGACCACAGCGCACCAATCACGGCAACGGCCGCAACACCCGCGCCGGCGGACACGAAAAGTTTGCGGCGTGACGTCGGGTTTTCGGGGGCTGCTTTAACGAACCATTCGACCATATCGTCACGCTATTCGCTCTGTCTGACTCCCGAAGTTTCCGACTGGCGAATGTGGAAAACCTAGTCCGCGACGACGATGTTAACGAGTTTCGGGGGGCGAACGATGGTGGCGCGAACCGTCTTGCCCGCAATCAATCCTGTGACCGCTGCGAGTGCCAATTCAGACAATTCAGCCTCGGAAATGTCGGGCGAAACCTCGATTCGTTCCTTGACCTTGCCATTGATTTGAACGACCGCGACGACCGTGTCGTCGACCAACAAACTCGCATCAGCGACCGGAAACTGCTGGAGTCCCACGAACGGGTCGTGACCGAGCAACGACCACATGTCCTCTGAAGCGTGCGGGGCGAACATCGACAGCCCCATGGCTACAACTTCGGCCGCTTCGCGAACGGCGGGGTCGGCGGAGCCGACTCCCGAATCGATTTCCTTGCGGACGTGATTGACAAGATCCATGAGCCGAGCGATGACGACATTGAACTTGTAGCTTTCGACCAGTCCCCCGACATCAGCGAGGAACTTGTGTGTGAAACGCCGAAGTCCCGCCGCGCCTGTCGATGGGTCGACGCCAACAACACTCGTGACGTCGTGTGCCATGCGCCACGCTCGGGCTAAGAATTTGTGTGAGCCCGTGACCGACACGTCAGCCCAATCGATGTCGTCCTCGGGCGGTCCGGCGAAAGCCATCGTGACACGCACCGCATCCACACCGAAGTTGTCGAGTTCTTCGCCGAAGAA
>JBIIAK010000034.1:0-8628 GCA_044239945.1 Microbacteriaceae bacterium | reverse complement strand
GGTTGCCTCGGCCGTGACCGAGAACGTCAAAAAAATCGCGGAGCGCGTCGAAGCTGTTCGGTCGGCTAAAGCGCCAACCAAACCCGCAACCGCGGCACGAAAGTCTTCGACCAAGCCCGCGGCAAAAAGAACAACTCCCGCAAGTCCCACCGCTAAACCGAAGAAGTAAACGCTTATGGCGAAAGACGCGAAAACGCGTGGCTTTTTTCGGTTAGTGGCTGATTTGCCACGGGAACTCAGTGATCTAGTACGGGCCGAAATTCGCTTACTGCAATCTGAATTTGCGGGGAAACTGCGCGCAGCCGGCATCGGAATTGGGTGGGTGACGCTGGGCATGACGCTCGTGTCCATGTTCCTGACGATGCTTGTGGTGGCCCTCATTCTGGTTTTAGCAGAGTTTATGCCGGCGTGGGCAGCCGCACTAACGGTTGCTGGAGTCGCCCTGGTCGGCGGCCTCGCCTTTATCGCACTCGGTGTTGCGTCGATTCGCAAGGGCTTCACCCCCTTCGAATCGGTTGACCAGATTGCCAACGATTTCCGAAACTTAGGGAAGGGAACGACCGATGGCAAGTGAGCGACAAAAGATCGCAGCGGACATTGCGGCACGACGCAAACAGTTCCAGAAGTCGGTTTCCGAGCTCGAGCACAAATTCGACGTGACGGAACAACGCAAGGTATTGAGCGAACGGGTCGCCGGTTCGTATCAGGCCAACCCCCTCCCGTGGATGATTGGCGCAGGTATCCTCGGAGTCGTCGTAGTGAGCGCCGTTGCATGGGCGGTCTTTGGCGATGACTGATTTTGCTATTCGCGAGGTGAGCCCGACAGCGAGCATTCCGGTCATTCGCCGACTCGGCGATCAGACCGTGCTCATTCCCCGTGGCGGACGATTCGCAGAGGACATCACCAATCGGCTGACAACACTCGGTGCGCGAACGGTCGTTGCTCCCGTTATCAACTTTGCGTCTGCGGATGACGCCAGCGCTCTTCAGTCCCAGTTCGACTCGCTCGCCGCCGGATTTTATGACTGGATTGTCCTGACCAGCGCGACGATCGTCGACGTGCTTCAACACCATAAGGTTGAGATTCCCGAGCGAACCCGTGTTGCGGCTATTGGCGAAACGACGGCCCAAGCCTTGTCGTTTGCGAATATTCGGGTAGATTTCGTGCCGTCTACCGACAACTCGTCTCGTGGGTTTATCAGCTCGCTACCCGACGGTTTCACGGAGTCCACAATTCTTGTTCCTCACTCTGAAACGTCGGAACCTATACTCGCTGCGGGATTCGACCAACGTGGAATCAATGCGACCTTTGTGTCCGCCTACCGAACCGTCGGAGTCCCGATTCCAGCTGATGTGCGCACTCGTGTCCACTCAGGAGACATCACTGCGATCTTGGTGAGTTCGGGAAGCGTTGCGCGACAACTCGCCGAACAACTCAGTCCTATACCGGCGTCGACCGCGGTCATTTGCATCGGCCCTCGGACAGCGTTCGACGCGCAGCAGGCGGGTTTGGCCGTTTCACACACCGCCGCGGAACGCAGCATCGACGCGCTTATTGACGCATTATTGGAATTCCGCGACGCCTAGCCGAAGAGCAGAGCGGCTTCGGACCAGCGGGCATCGGGGACGGTTTTGAGTTGCCCGAGTGCAGACTCGAAGGTTGTGGTGACGATGTCGGTGCCACGAAGCGCCACCAGAGAACCCCAGCCACCCTCGGAAACAACTCGAACCGCGTTCATCCCAAACCGGGTGGCGAGAACTCTGTCGAATGCCGACGGGGTCCCCCCACGCTGGATGTGACCAAGTGTCGTCGCACGTGTCTCGATACCCGTCGCTTCTTCGATTAATGGAGCGAGTTTTTCGCCAATTCCACCAAGGCGCGGTCGACCGAAGGCATCGAGCCCACGTTCATTGTGCGCGTCGTCCATCGTGTCCAAAAGAAATCCTTCGGCAACGCACACAAGCGGTGCGCGGCCGCGCTCGTAGGCCGATTTAACCCAACCGACAATTTCGTCCAGTGAGGTTTTCCGCTCGGGAATCAGGATCGCGTGGGCACCTGCCGCCATCCCAGAGTGAAGAGCAATCCAGCCAACATGGCGGCCCATGACTTCCGCGACCATGCAGCGGTGGTGCGAGTCTCCGGTCGTGCGCAGACGGTCCATGGAATCAGTGGCAATGTTTACCGCGGTATCAAAACCAAACGTGTAATCGGTGGCGGACAGGTCGTTGTCCACCGTCTTAGGTACTCCGACAATCTTGACTCCGGCCTCAGACAGTCGATTTGCTGCAGCGAGAGTTCCTTCTCCGCCGATGACCAGAAGTCCATCCATGCCGGCATCCGACATGACTTGGTTGATGCGGTCAATGCCACCGTTCCCCTCGAAAGGATTTGTTCGAGAGGAACCCAAAATGGTCCCGCCCATCTTGCCAATTCCCTTGACGTCAGCTCGTTCGAGTTTTTGGAAGTCGGCGTCGACCAAGCCACGCCAGCCATCCCTGATGCCAATGAAGGACATCCCGTAGTGACGTTCGCCGTTCAGCACAGCGCCACGAATCACCGCATTAAGACCAGGGGCATCGCCGCCTGAAGTGAGGACTCCAATTCGCATGTGTCCATTCTCGCGTCACGAACGCCGGCAACGACACATGTCAGAACATTTTTTAAAGAATCCGACGATGAACGAGCCTCGACAACATGATGGATGAACGCGTGTGGTCGACGTTCGGCGCAATGCGAACCTTTTCAAGCGCCGCCTCAAGGGCAGGGATCGACGAGGCCCGCATGTGCACAATTGCATCAGCCTGCCCGGACACAGTCCCCGCATAGACCACCTCGGGGACTCCGTGGAGGAGTTTGCGCAAGTCGTCCGGCGAGACCGTTCCGCGACAGTACAGTTCCACGTATGCTTCGACGCCGATACCTTCGGCGGCAGGGTCTACGTTCACGGTGAAACCGCGGATCGCCCCTGAATCAACGAGCCGGTCGACGCGGCGTTTCACGGCGCTTGCCGATAAACCCACGACATCGCCGATTTCGGCGTAGCCAGCACGGGCATTCTCGCGCAGTTGCTCAATAATCCGCTTGTCAGTTGCGTCCACGGCACTACTCTAGGTGATTTGGTGCGTGGTTTCCAAGGATTCGGGGGTTTTGGTGCGTTACGGTCCACGTTCGGTGATGGTAATCACCTGGGTTGCCGTGTCGGACGTGTCGGGCGACGATCGAGTGAACGCAGACCGAACCGTGTCCATGGTCGAAATGTTGTGAGAACTTTGCATCCACACCAACGCGACAACCGTCGCAAACAACCCGCCGAGAGCTGCAACGCCGATCGCCCAACGGGGACCGAACACGTTCGATACCCACCCCGCGAGAGGCGAGCCGATGAGTGTCGCGCCCATAAGCAGGGTCGAGAATATTGCCATCACCCGCCCGCGATAAATTTCGTCTGTCGTGGTTTGGATGTAGCCGTTGATGGTTGCAACCATGAGCACCGCACCGAAACCCAAGATGGGAAAAAGGACAACGAACGTTGTCACGGTCGGTGCGAGCGCCGCCGCGAGACCTCCGACGGCAATCGACGCGGCAGCCATGGTGATCACCGAAAGTCGAGGCCGGGAGCTCCGGGCCACGAGAAGAGCCCCACCGAGCGATCCCACGGCGAGAGCCGACATAATGAAGCCGTAGTCATGCGCCCCGAGCCCGAATTCGATGACCGCCATGGTGGCTGAAAAGATCCCGAAATTGAACACGAGAGCACCGACTACGAAAAGCATCGTGAGCACGATGAGGAGGTCTGCGCGCGATCGAATGTAGGCAAGCCCAGCTCGGAACTGACCGCGTTCCTTGGGAGCCTTCAGAACCGCGTGCAATTCGCCACGGCGGAGCATAGAAATGGCCACAACCGCTGAGGCAAGGCTGAGACCGCCAAAAAGAAGTGTCCAGCCCGTCCCAACCAACGAGATACCGATTCCTGCCAGCGCTGGGCCAATGAGTCGCGAGGTATTGAACATCATCGAATTGAGTCCGATGGCATTGGAAACGTTGTTTTTGCTAACGAGTTCGTTGACAAAGATTTGTCGGGCAGGCGTTTCTATCGCTTGAGTAATTCCGAGCCCGAGAGCGAGTGCATACACGAGCCCGAGTGTTGCAACACCGGTCAGAACCGCAATTCCGAGAACAACACCAAAGAGGGTCTCGATAACAGCTGACCACAAAATGATGGTCCGACCCGGGAATCGGTCGATGAACGGTCCCACGAAGGGCCCGAGGATCAGAATTGGACCGAACTGCAGAGCGAGACTGAATCCGAGCGCAACGGCATCATTGTTGGTGAGTTCCGTGAGGACGAGCCAATCCTGGGCTGCGCGTTGCCCCCACCCGCCGATGTTGGCGAGTAGCGCACCAATAATCCAGATGCGGAAGTTACGATTTGCCAGAGCCCGGAACATTGAGGGTCGCGGTTCACGTGCCTTACCTTTCCGACGGACGACCATGCTTCTCATCCTAGGCAGGCAGAGCGGTTTCCCCGCACCGCCTAAAATGGGCCTCATGGTCAAAGTCCGAGGAACTAAGCACACCTGTGACCTTTCGCTGGTCCACCGGTATTTGGCGGGGGCGGCCGCGCAGCGACGCGAATTCTCGACGTCATGAAGGGTGAATACAAGGTTCCCGGCGGAAAACTGATTGTTGTCGAGGCCGACGAACGAGACGGCAATCTTGTCGACGTAGTGATTTCAGGAGACTTCTTTCTCGAACCCGACGAAGCGCTAGAGGCAATGACTCGCGCAATCGAGGGACTTCCGGTCACGTCCGACGCGGGCGAAATTGCACGCAAAGTTCGGGACGCACTCCCAGACGACGTCGTCATGCTTGGTGTCCACCCGGAAGCGGTCGCAACAGCTGTCCGCCGCGCGATTGCCGAAGCGCGATCCTTCGCAGAGTACGACTGGGAATTCCTTGCACCAGAGCCACTATCGGCGGCCGAACACATGGCTCTGGACCAAGTTTTGACCGAAGAAGTAGGTGCGGGTCGCCGCGGACCGACTCTGCGGTTTTGGGAGTGGAACGAAAAAGCCGTCATTATCGGGTCATTTCAATCACTTCGCAACGAGGTCGATTCAGAAGCCGCAGCTGCCCGAGGCATCGGCGTTTTTCGCCGAGTGAGCGGAGGTGGCGCGATGTTTATCGAACCAGGCAACACCATCACCTACTCGATTTATGCCCCTGCCGACCTTGTACGTGGAATGTCCTTCGCGGATTCTTATGCGTTTCTCGACGATTGGGTTCTGCAGGCACTTCACTCGATTGGAATCGCTGCAGAATACAAACCTCTCAACGACATCGCAAGCCCTTTGGGGAAGATTGGCGGGGCAGCGCAAAAGCGTTTGGGCAACGGCGCGGTGTTGCACCATGTCACGATGGCCTACGACATCGATGCACACGCGATGATGCAGGTGTTGCGAATCGGTCGCGAAAAGTTGAGCGATAAAGGGGTCACGAGTGCCGCAAAGCGGGTGGATCCCATCAAGAGCCAGTCGGGAATGACACGTACCGCGGTAATCGACACGATGGTCGAGACTTTCCGGGGGCTCTATGGGCTGACTGACGGTGTCATCACGGATGATGAGCGATTCCGAACGGCTCAACTGGTGGCAGAGAAATTTCGCACCGATGAGTGGTTGCGCCGAGTTCCCTAGACCTCGAATTTGTAGCCGAGGCCGCGAACCGTCATGATGAGCTTCGGATTAGCTGGGTCGGGCTCGATTTTGCCTCGGATGCGCTTGATGTGGACGTCGAGCGTCTTCGTGTCGCCGTAATAGTTCGAACCCCAGACGCGGTCGATGATTTGACCGCGCGTCAACACTCGGTTGGTGTTGTCCATCAGATATTCGAGCAACTCGAATTCTTTGAGTGGCAGTGTCACCGGTTGGCCATTCACGGTCACCGCGTGTCGTTCGGTGTCGAGGCGGACTGGACCCGCTTCGAGAACAGAACGCGTTTCGTTCGAATCCGGAAAGGCGCCGCGACGCAGAACAGCCTTGATCCGCGCGAGTAATTCGCGGGTCGAATATGGTTTCACAACATAGTCATCAGCGCCGATCTCTAAACCGACGACTTTGTCGACTTCTGAATCTTTGGCTGTGACCATGATGATTGGGACCGTGGATTTCGTTCGGATTTCACGACAAACGTCGACGCCGCTCATGCCCGGAAGCATCAGATCCAACAGAATCAAATCAGGGGAGTTGTTTTGCCATTGAGTCAGTGCGGATGGCCCATCCACGGCTTCGAGCACGTCGAACCCTTCACGCTGCAGGATGTAGACCAGAGGCTCTCGGAGGGATTGTTCGTCTTCTACTACGAGCACACTACTCATGGGCGTTCTCCTCGCTAGTGTCCACAAGCCTGGGCAGGCGAATGGTAAAAGTTGACCCGACACCCTGTTGTGAAAACAGGGTGACCTCGCCACGGTGGCTCATGCTGATGTGTTTCACGAGACTGAGACCGAGACCTGTTCCACCTGTCGTGCGGTCGCGGGATTCATCAACGCGATAGAACCGTTCAAAAACTCGGGCTTGTTCGTCTGCGGGAATTCCGACACCCTGATCTGTGACGATGATATCTACGTGCCCATTTCGGGCAGTGACCCCGATGCCGACGTGTTGGTTTTTGTCTGAATACTGAATCGCGTTTTCGAGAAGGTTTTTGACGGCAACGGTCAACAGTTCGCCGTCACCCATCACGAGAATATCGTCGGCGAATTTGGCATTAATCTCTATGTTTTTTGCCTCGGCGACAACAACCGTGCGCTCGAGCGCCTCACGAATTACGGCCCCGACATTGACGGGACGGGCGTTAGACAGAATGTCAGCGGATTCGACGCGCGACAATTGGATGATCTCGGTTACCAGGTTGGACAGACGACGCGCTTCGCGACGAAGGTTGGCAGCAAACTTGTGCATCTGTTTCGGGTCGTCTAACGCACCCTCCATCGCCTCGCTGAGCAACGTAATCGCCCCGATGGGGGTTTTGATTTCGTGTGTGACATTCGCGATGAAGTCGCGACGAATTGTCTCAAAGTCGCGTTCTTCGGTAGTGTCTTCGACGAGCACGAGCACGAAATCGCTTCCGATGGAAACCGCGCGAGCGCGCAAGTAACGAACATCACCACCCGCACCGAGCGTGAGCTCGAACTCGACTTCATGAGTCGAATCGGAATCTTTGGCATGGCGGACGAGTTTTCGGATTTCACTATTGCGGATTACGCGACCTGAAACCAGACCGAGAGCAATCGCACTGTTAGTGGCGCGAAGCACCGCGAGGGAATTATCCACGACAAACCCGGCTGTCGCCAGAACACTGATGAGGCTTGACGCAATGTCGGTAAGTGATTCGTCGGACGGGGAACTACCAGAGCGGATCCGTACCGATCGGAAAAACAAATAGGTAGCACCGATGGCGGTGACTGCCACAATTGACGTCACCACCACCAGAATCTCAATTGTTACCATTCAGTTCAGGTTAGGTGACGAACGGCACGCTATCGTGGTATTCGCACCACACGGCAATGCTATTTCACCGTGCGTTAGCGAGTTGTTAGAGCAGAGTTCACCCTGCTCTGGTTCGTTAGAAGGACTTATTGAGAGGGTTGCCATGCGCGAAATGTTTGATCTGGAATTAGAGTCCGTTCAAGAGCGAATTGTTGAGATCGCTGAAAGCGTGTTCAGCATTGTTTCCGACGCGTCGATGGCACTTTTGGAAGCGGACGTCAAAGCGGCAGATCGAGCCCTTCTTGGCGCAGAAGGCGTCAGCGAGAAGGCGCTATCTCTTGACGAACTCGTCATTCGCACGCTAGCCCTCCATGCGCCCGTTGCACGCGATCTGCGGACGTTGGTGTCGACTCTTCGCATTTCTGCTTCACTCGAGCGCATGGCAGCACTTGCTTCACACATTGCCACCATCGCACGATTCCGCTTTCCGGATTCCGCCGTGCCAGAAACGCTGTCAGACACCTTCGACGAAATGGCACGAATCGATATTCGCTTGTGCAAAAAGCTCGTGAAACTCCTCAAAAACACCTCGGTCGATCTCGCTCGATCGATTCAGGCCGCGGACGAACGAGTCGACGAACTTCACCGCGAGGTGTTTGAAATTGTCCTCGACAAGAAATGGAAAGAAAAAGCCGTTCAGACAGTTGATGTGACACTGGCGAGTCGATACTTTGAGCGCATCGCTGATCACGTTGTCGAGATTTCGTCAAAGGTTAGCTACCTGACGACCGCGGACTGGTCGGACAGCGACCTCGACGACTAACGGGTTGTGAGCGCCTCAAACTCGGGGTGTCGTCTAATCACAACGGGGATGAATGGGCACACGCCGACAATTCGGTACTCCGTGTTGTCGCGGAACCATTCGAGTACGGAAACCACAAGGTCCGTACCAGCACCCGTGTTACGCATCGTCGGCAGGACCTCGGTGTGAAACAGGCGGGCTATGCCGCCCGTGACCTCGAAATCAACCCATCCGACGGCAATGCCATCACGCAGACCCGTGATGCGGTCCTTGTCAATTTGTAGCTCCATCATTCCTCCTCAAGCGCAGCGGTGGCCGACTGGAAGTTTTCTGCA
>JBIIAK010000033.1:0-8646 GCA_044239945.1 Microbacteriaceae bacterium | reverse complement strand
GAGAATAGAACGAACGAAGTCAGCTTCCGCCAATGACTGCAGTTTCGTCCCTTGGCGCGTGTCGAAATCAACGAGAGCTTGAGTGAGAGTCCGACCGCGTTGCTCGGATTCATACAGCGCGTCAAAAGCTGCTTTGCGCGCTTTCGTTCGAGCGGCCACTATTCGTTTACGCGGCCGAGGTACGAGCCGTCACGAGTGTCGACCTTTACCTTGGTTCCCTGCTCGAGGAACAGCGGTACCTGGATCTCGAGTCCGGTCTCGAGCGTTGCCGGTTTGGTTCCACCGGTCGAACGGTCCCCTTGAAGCCCCGGCTCTGTGTACGTGATCTCGAGAACTACAGAGGCAGGCAGCTCTATGTACAAGGGGTTCTCGTTGTTCATCGCAATCTGCACGTTCTGGTTTTCGAGCATGTAGTTCTTGGCATCCCCGACTGCGGCACCCGTGAGCGTGATTTGGTCGTAGTCGTCGAGGTTCATGAACACAAAATTCTCGCCGTCCTGATACAAGTACTGGTAGTCGCGGCGGTCGACCGTTTCGAAATCGATTTTGGTGCCCGCGTTGAAGGTACGGTCAACAACCTTGCCTGTTATGACATTTTTGCACTTTGTGCGAACGAACGCCCCGCCTTTGCCGGGCTTGACGTGCTGGAATTCAATAACTGCCCAGAGTTGTCCGTCGAGGTTGAGAACGCTGCCGTTCTTGATGTCATTGGTCGTTGCCATGGCGGGATGGATCCTTTAGTTTGTTTGTGGGAAGCGGTTCTGCTAGCGACGCGAACGAAGTGCCGCGAGTGCCAGGTGGTAGGACTGCGTGCCGAATCCGGCGATAACGCCCGTCACAACTCCGGATATGACCGAGGTGTGACGGAATTCTTCACGCGCATGCGGGTTACTGATATGAACTTCGACCACCACGATTCCGGAGCCGGTCAGCATCGCGACGGCGTCGCGAAGCGCATACGAATAGTGGGTGAATGCCGCTGGATTGAGTATCACCTCTGCCCGAGCGTCGAGAGCTTCATGAAGCCACCCGATAAGTTCCGACTCGTCGTTAGTTTGGCGGACCGAAATAGTCTCTGCCGGGGTCGCTGCGGTGTTGAGCGATTCCACCAATTGTTCCCACGTCGTCGATCCGTACACGTCAGGCTCTCGGCTCCCTAATCGCGAAAGATTGGGTCCGTTGAGGACAAGAATAGAGGTCATTGGACTAGCCTAACCAGCGATTTCTTGATATGCCGCGAAGAGCAGAGAGTCGTCGCCAACTGTTGTCACGGTCGGGCGCGCGATACCGTCCAATAAGACGAAACGTAACGCCGAACCGCGGGCCTTTTTGTCACGCTGCATGGTGGCCCGCAAAGTCTCCCATCGCGCGGCGGGATAGACCAGGGGAAGTCCTAGTCGCTCACCCAAAATCAGTCGATGCCGTTCGACATCGAAGTCACTGAGCGAGCGCACAAGCCGGGACAGCTCGGCTGCAAACATCATTCCGATACTGATCGCCACCCCGTGGCGCCATCGATATCGCTCTGCGTGTTCAATCGCGTGTCCCAGCGTGTGACCGTAGTTGAGGGTTTCACGGACACCCTGTTCGGTGAAGTCCTCCCCCACAATCGTGGCTTTCACCTGAATTGCTCGGCGCATGACATCGGCCGCCAGCTCGCTTGTCAGATCAAGACACGTGTCGATTGACGAGTCGAGGTCGTCAAGAATTGAGGGATCCGAGATGAAGCCTGCCTTGGCGATTTCTGCAAATCCCGTGCGAATTTCTGTTTCCGGAAGGCTGGACAGCAACTCGGAGTCAACGAGAACCGCAGCCGGTGAGTGAAAAGCTCCGACGAGGTTCTTGCCTTCCGCTGTATTAATGCCCGTCTTTCCACCGACCGCGGCGTCAACCGAACCCAGGACAGTCGTCGGGATGTGCACTATCCGCACGCCGCGCAACCATGTCGCTGCAACGAAACCCGCCAAATCTGTCGTAGCTCCCCCGCCGAGCGAAATCACGGCGTCACTCCGAGTGAAATCGGACTGACCCATGATTCCCCAACAGAATGCGGCGACCTCAACTCGCTTCGAATCCTCCGCTTCGGGTACCTCGGCGAGGAGGACATCAACGTCGCCGGCGAGCGCTTCGCGAATTCGCGTTGCCTCGGCCGTCATAATCGGGGCGTGAATCAACAACGCTTTCGCGACCTGCGTTCCCAACCTTTCACGGAGCTCGTGGCGTGTTCCCGGGCCGATCGATATGTCGTACGGCGCAGTCCCCCTTACGGTAACGATGCTCATCGGCGTTCCTCCAACCGCGTCACGAGACTGTCGGCAATCCCGTCCATTGTTCCTCGACTCGTGTCGACGGTGAAATCTGCGAGTCGGTCGTAAACGGGTTGACGTTCGGCAACAAGTGCCACCCACGCGTCGATTCCTCCAGCGAGAAGTGGGCGCGTTCCAGAAATAAGTCTGGGTGCGATGGCTTCCGGTGTGGCGGTTACCAGAATCACGAAGAGGTCTTCGAGATCTCGTTGGGTGTCGTGGTTCAGGACAGCACCCCCACCTAGAGCGACGATTCCATCGGAAACCAAGGCGTCGACGACCGCTTCACGTTCCCACACGCGGAACTGTTCCTCTCCTGCCGAGGCGAAGATTTCAGGAATTGGTCCATGCTTCGCCACGACGCGCTTGTCTGTGTCCACGAATTCGACCCCGAGACGAGCCGCAACGCGTCGTCCAAGGCGGGATTTACCTGCTGCCGGCGGTCCGACGAGGACCGCAATCGGACTCACGGTCGGTCCTGTTTGGTCCGTCGCGATTCAGGGATTGAGTCGAGATAAGACTGCATGTTGCGGCGAGTTTCACCGACCGAGTCGCCACCGAACTTCTCCATGACGGCCTCGGCGACAACGAGAAGAACCATCGCTTCCGCTACGACTCCGGCGGCGGGTACCGCGCACACATCCGACCGTTGATGGTGTGCCGCCGCTTCCTCGCCCGTCGCGACATCGACAGTACGCAGAGCACGAGGAACGGTCGCGATTGGCTTCATGCCGGCACGCACGCGCAGAACTTGCCCCGTACTCATTCCGCCTTCAATTCCACCGGCACGATCGCTGAGGCGCTCGAGTCCATCGCCCTGCACAATTTCGTCGTGAGCGGCACTTCCGGGGCGGCGAGTCGTTTCGAAACCGTCTCCGACTTCGACACCCTTGATTGCTTGAATTCCCATGAGTGCGGCCGCGAGGCGCGAATCCAATCGACGATCCCAGTGAACGAAGGAGCCTAGCCCCGGTGGCAAGCCGTACACCAAAACCTCGACGACACCACCGAGAGTGTCACCGTCCTTGTGCGCACCATCCACCGCAGCGACCATTCGAATCGAGGTCGCTTCATCGAAGCAGCGAAGCAGATCAGAGTCCAAACGCTCGACGTCTGAGGGCCGAGGCAACGGAGAGCCTTCCGGCACCTGAACTGTAGCGATTGCCACCGTGTGAGCCACGGTTTCAATCCCGAGTTCTGAGAGGAATGCGCGAGCGACCGCACCGAGTGCGACGCGCGTCGCAGTTTCCCGCGCCGATGCCCGCTCTAAAACGGGCCGAGCCTCGTCGAAATCATATTTCTGCATGCCCGTCAAATCGGCGTGTCCGGGGCGTGGGCGGGTGAGCGCCGCACCTCGAGCGCTTTCGAGAACCGCAGGGTCTACCGGCTCGACACTCATCACCTCGGTCCACTTGGGCCATTCGGTGTTCGCAATACGCAGCGCGACGGGCCCGCCCATGGTCAGTCCGTGTCGAACACCTCCCGAGACAAAAACTTCGTCGGCTTCGAACTTCATTCGCGCTCCACGGCCATAACCGAGTCGACGACGCGCAAGATCGCGACGAATACCGTCGAGCGACACGTGAACACCCGCCGGTAGCCCCTCGATTATTCCGACGAGCTCTGGTCCGTGTGATTCTCCCGCAGTCAGCCAGCGCATGTCTCTATTGTTCCAGAAGGGCGGTTCGTTAGAGACCAACCGCTGAACGCATGGCGGTAACGACCACGTCTTCGTCCGGCAGGGCTTCGTCGACCGACTCACCGTAGAAGACTCGGGCCTGACGAACGGCTTGCCACAGGAGCATCGATAATCCGTTCATTGACGTGAGTCCACGGGCGTTCCATTCTGTGCTCAATGCCGACGGCCACGGGTCGTAGACCACGTCAAAGAGAAACTCGGCGTCGAAAGTCTCGATGTCCCCCGGTGTCAAAGCTGCCCTGGGCGGAAGAGTGCTCACCAGCAGATCTGCGGGTCGTGCGGACTCACCGAAAGCGAGCACACGCACGTCCATGCCAAGTTGTCTCGACAATTCCCTGACTTTCTCTGCGCGAGTCGCGTCCCGAACGAAGATGTCTAGTGTGTCGACTCCGAGATCGTGGAGTGTCACAACTAATGACGCGGCCGTTGCTCCACCTCCCAGCAACGTCGCTCGACGAAAATCTGAGCCGAATTGCTGGCGAATGGCGGTTGTCGCTCCCCAAGTGTCCGTGTTGAAGCCTTGCCAGCCGTCCGGTGTGCGAACGATGGTGTTCACTGAACCGGTGAGCTCGGACACCGGGCACTCTGACACAAGATGGGTGCGGATAGCCTGTTTGAGCGGCATTGTCAGCGAAAGACCTACCCAGGACAAATCACGCGAGTCCATGAACGCATCAAGTTCACCTACGTCGACATTCGCCATCTCGTAGGTTGCGTCAATGCCAAGAGCTGAAATCGCCGCGCGATGCATAGCAGGAGAACGAGAATGGGTGATTGGACTGCCAATCACGCCGAAGTGGTTAGTCACAATAGTCGGCGTTGGCCGTGCTTGCGGCACACCAGGCTTGGAGTTCCCTAACAGCCGCATCGTGCTGTGCAGTGGTCTCGGAAAATGTGGTTTCACCGGTCTTGAGATTGGTGGTCACAAAAAAGAACCACGGGCCCGGCTCGGGTGCCAAGACAGCCTCTAAAGCCAGTTCCCCTGGCAAACCGATTGGTCCGATAGGAAGGCCCTTGTGAACATAGGTGTTGTAGGGGTTTCCGGCGTCAGCCCGCTCGGCGTCGGTTGTCCACACGGTGTGAAGATTGCCGGTTCCGTACGTCACCGTTGCATCTGACTCCATGTTCCACTCCGCGTCGAGCCGGTTCTGAAACACTCGGGCAATCTTTGCGAAGTCCTCGGCGTTTGGACCTGCCTCGCGTTGAACGAGAGCCGCGAACGTCACAACTGAATAACGTTCACTCGGCTCGACACCGAGGGCGTCGAGGCGCTCGATCATTTCATCGACCATGGTCTGAATGATGGATGCCGCGTCTTGAGTAGGGTCAAAATCGTAGGTAGCGGGGAACAGGAAGCCTTCTACCGTTGGCGCCGCGTCTGGAATTCCAAATACTGTCGGGTCGAGCGAGGCTGCCTCGAAGTCAGTGACCGGGATACCGGTTGCTTCGCTGAGGGTTGCAAAGGTCTTTGAGAGCACGTAGCCTTCCGGAATCGTCACCGTGAAGGTGATTCGATTCGACGGATCGCTCAAGATTGCCACGGCAGACGCTGCACTCATTCCTGTCCTGAGCGCATAGCTTCCAGGCGTGAAAACAATCGAGGAATCGGCGAGCAATAGTTGATACACAGCGTCGAATGATTTCGTCACACCGGCATCTGCAAGTTTCTGAGCTATCGCATCCCCGAACTCGCCCTCTTCAACGACAATTTGGATTTCGGGAGCGGTACCCGTGCCTTCGTAATCATTGTCTGGGGACAATCCAAGAATTTCGCGAATCTGTGTCTCGTAATTGCTCCAGGCCACCCAGGCGCCTCCAGCACCGACTGCCAAAATTACGACGAGAACAGCCGCAATTAGCCCGCCACCACGCCGAGTTGATTTCGTGCGTGCCTCACGACGCGTCTCATTCATGAATCTCCCACCGTCTCACCCATTGTAACGCCTGATCTTTCTGCATTCAGCGCGTTGTCTAGCAGTATCGTTGCCGCCACTTGATCAATGACCGGACGACTCGACTTTTGCGAATGCGTCGCGTCACGAAGTGCATTTTGCGCTGTGACCGTGGTCAATCGTTCGTCGACAAGCCGCACAGCCACGCCCGTTGCCTGAGAAAGCTCGACCGCGAATTTCCGAGCATCAACCGTGGATGCCGTGTCTGAGCCATCGAGTGACACTGGAAGGCCGCACACAAATTCGATTGCTTCGTATTCGGCCGCCAAAATTGCGAGGTCTTCGATTGCCGTCGCGCGTGCCAGAGTGACGACAGGGACAGCCATCAGACCGAGTGCGTCGCTCCGCGCCACACCGACGCGCGTCTTACCCACATCTACTCCGATTCGAGTGCCTGGGCGCATTCTCTAGTCTCCAAGAGCCGCTCGGATGTCTCCGAGCGCCATCTCGATAAGGGCGGGGTCGGCGCCGCCACCCTGGGCGACGTCGCTGCGCCCACCTCCACCTCCGCCAAGAACTGTCGCCGCGCGTTTGGCGAGTGTTCCAGCGGAAATTCCTGCGTTTCGGGCGTCCGGGGTCGTTGCGACGATGACAGCAGCCTTACCGTCAATTTCGGCACCGAGAGCAACAACACCCGAAACCGAGCCGAGTCGATCGCGGACATCCGTCACCAACTGGCGCAGCGCATCGGTTGAATCCAGCTTTCCCAGTGCGGACACCACCGTGATAAAGGGTCCGATGTTTGAAGCCTCAGCCACCAGTGACGGTACTCGTTCTCGCACGACCGCTGCCTGATATTGAGCGATCGCGCGTTCAGCACTCTTCAATTGTTCTATCAGATCGGCTATTCGACCTGCCAATGCTTCTCTCGGTGTCTTGAGGTTCGACGTAAGTTCTGCAACCAGAGCACGTTCGCCTGCGAAGGATTCAAAGGCCGCGGCACCCACTAGAGCTTCCACGCGTCGATTGCTAGAGCCAATACTGGATTCGCTGATCAGATTGATCAATCCGACTTCGCTCGAACGAGCGACATGAGTGCCCGCGCAAAGCTCACGAGACCAAGCACCCCCGATGTCAACGACGCGAACTGTGTCACCGTATTTCTCTCCGAACAGGGCCATTGCTCCTGATTCTTTCGCCTCATCGAGGGACATGACTCGAGTGACGACGTCGAGGTTGTCAGTGATTGCGCGATTTGCGATGTCCTCAATCTCGGATCGCGTGGCGGGCGACAAGCCTTGGTTCCACGCGAAGTCGAATCTCATGTATCCAGCCTTGTTGTAGGACCCCGCCTGGTGGGCGTCGTTCCCTAGCGTCTGGCGTAAAGCGGCATGAACTAGGTGGGTCGCTGAATGCGCTTGCGTCGCTCGGCGACGATACTCAACATCAACGATTGTGGTGACAACGTCATCTAGCCCGACCGAACCCTCGATGATGCGAACCGTGTGCGCAGTCAGTCCCTTGATTGGTCGTTGAACATCGATGACCTCGGCCGAAAAGTTCGCACCGACAATCACCCCATCGTCGGCATCCTGGCCCCCACTCTCGGCATAGAGGCTGGTTTCGCGCAAAATGAGCTCGATGGTCTCCCCCGCCGTTGCGGAAGTGGCGGCGGCACCGGCTCGGATGATGCCGATCACGCTCGTTTCCGTCGTTAGATCGTCATAACCAGTGAACACCGTCTCGCCACTGGTGCGGAATTCGCCGTATACCGAAACGTCCGCGAGCGCTCCTCTTTTTGCTTTTGCGTCAGCCTTCGCACGAGACTTCTGTTCCAGCATGAGCGAGTCAAACTTTGCCCGGTCTACCGTGAGTCCGGCTTCGTCGGCCATTTCTAGAGTCAAGTCGATCGGGAAACCGTAGGTATCATGCAGTTCAAACGCGGTGTTGCCGTCGATGACGTCGGATTGAGACTTCTTGTGTTTCGATACCGCGAGGTCGAGAATTTGGGTGCCAGATGCCAACGTTCGGAGGAACGCGTCTTCCTCACCGACGGCCGTTCGTAAAATTCGGTCGTAATGGATGTCGACGTCGGGATAGGCCGACTTCATTGCGTCGCGCGAGGCAGCGAACAGATCTGAGAAAGTTGGTGCGTCGACCCCGAGCAGTCTCATTGCTCGAACCGAGCGACGTAAGAGCCGGCGAAGAATGTATCCGCGTCCCTCGTTGCCTGGCATTACTCCGTCACTCATCAGCATGAGCGACGACCGAATGTGATCGGCGACAACGCGCATTCGGACATCATCGTCGTGGTCGCTACCGTATGCGCGACCCGAGATTTGCGAAGCGAGATCCAGCACTGGGCGAACCTGATCTATTTCGTACATATTCTCGACGCCCTGCTTGAGGAAGGCAACACGTTCCATTCCCATTCCAGTGTCAATGTTTTTCTGCGGCAATTCGCCATCAATCGTGAATTCCGTCTTGGACCGAACGTCAGAAATGAGGTACTGCATGAACACCAGGTTCCAAATCTCGATGTAACGCGTGTCGTCAACGGCAGGGCCACCCTCAGGGCCGTAAGCAGGGCCGCGATCGAAATAAATCTCTGAACACGGGCCAGCAGGACCGGACTGACCGGTCGACCAAAAATTGTCAGTCTTTCCAAAGCGCTGGATGCGCGCGTCGGGGATTCCCGCAATCTTTTTCCAAAGTTCGATTGCTTCATCGTCTTCTTCGTACACCGTGA
>JBIIAK010000032.1:0-8666 GCA_044239945.1 Microbacteriaceae bacterium | reverse complement strand
CCTCTCATCATCACCGATCACGGTCGTCCGACGGTCGCCGTCATGGATGCCGCACTCGCAAAACTTGCGCTCCAAGTCCTCGAAGATTCGCGGGACATCGAGATGGCACTCGCCAGCCTGGCGAAGGTTGAGGACGGAGAGCCCACCTATACGTTGGACGAGGTCGCAGCCGAACTTGGCATTACCCGTGACTGAGCGGTATCACGTTACGTGGTCTCGTGATGCGGTGAAAAATCTGAAGAGATTTGATCAACCCACGCGTGAAAGAATTTTTTGGGCGACAGAACTACTCTCCAATCACCCTCGTCCCCCCGCGAGCAGGAAGCTAACTGGGTTTAATGACCTGTTCAGGGTCAGAGTCGGTGACTATCGAATTGTGTATCGCGTCCGAGATGCCGAGCTTCTCATAGTCGTCGTTTCTGCACGCCACCGCCGAGTTGCCTATCGAAATCTTCCGAATTGACTCAGGTATCCTAAAACTATGACACTCAACGTTGGCGACAAAGCCCCCGCATTCACTCTTCCCGACGCGTCGGGAACTCACCACTCGCTCGCGGATTTCGCGGGTCAGAACGTCATTGTGTATTTCTACCCGAAGGCGATGACCCCGGGTTGCACAACTCAGGCATGTGACTTCCGCGACAATATGGCCGCCTTCACGAGCAAAGGCTTTATCGTCATTGGCGTATCCCCCGACTCGGGTAAGGATTTACAGAAGTTCGCCGACGAAGAAAACCTCCCGTTCCTCCTTCTCGGCGATGAAAGCAAAGAAACTCTCAACGCCTATGGGGCGTTCGGCACCAAAAACATGTACGGCAAAGAGGTCCAGGGTGTCATCCGGTCGACGTTTGTGATCGATGGCAACGGAGTTCTCACCCACGCGCTGTACAACGTCAAAGCCACAGGCCACGTCGAGATGCTTCGCGAAAAACTAGGCGTCTAAGCGACAGAAGTATTGAACAGCGAGCCGATTGCGAACGTGACGGCGAGTGCCGCTGAGCCTCCAACGACCACGCGGATAACGGATTTCAGCATCGAACTTCTGCCAAGATAAGCGCCAGCCGCGCCGGTGCCTGCAAGTGCGATGATTGACGCCGCGATTGTGGCGGGTATTCTGAATTCTTCTGCCGCGAACAAAATTGTCAAGAACGGAAGCAGAGCCCCCGCGAGGAATGACCCGGTCGACGAGAAAGCGGCGTGCCACGGATTGACGATGTGGGATTCGAGGATGTTGAACTCAGCCTCGAGGTGAGCACGAATCGGGTCCGAAGCGGTCAATTCTTTCGCAACACGCCGAGCGGTGACGGGACTCAGCCCTTTGTGTTCGTAAATCGACTGCAATTCGGCGAGTTCAACGTCAGGTTGATCGCGGAGCTCAAACTTTTCCTTTTCTATCAGCGCAAGCTCGCTATCGCGTTGGCTACTCACGGAAACATATTCACCGAGACCCATCGAGATGGCCCCCGCAGCAAGCCCCGCTGCACCGGCAATGGTGACGGCACCGATATCCGGCGTCGCCGCCGCCACACCAACAACGAGAGCAGAGATTGAAACGATTCCATCGTTGGCGCCGAGGACACCGGCACGAAGCCAGTTGAGCCTCGCGAGGTGCGAGCCACGGTTGGGTTCAAACGTTTCGATCGACATGACCTTCAGTCAACCAAGATTGGCTCACTGAATCTAGAAAGGCGAACCTTACCTAAATCACACCCCAGACCAGGCGGCGTTCATCGTGATCACTCCGCCATGTTGCTCAGGTTTGTGCAAAGGGCACACAACTCATGTGTCGGTGTCAAGATGTCGCGAAACTTCGCGACTGAAAAGCAACAAAAAGGTAACCGCAGCGGCGGGCACAATCAAGAGGCCGGCAATTTCCCAACGCGGTTCGACGCCCTGGGCCGAGGCAATCCCGATTCCAATCACCGTCATTTGCCACACAATGATCGCGCTTCGCATCGCCGAACGACCGCGACTGAACAGGACGGTCGCGATCGACATCGCGATGGCGGAAACAACAGTCAGGACGTCAAGGAAGATTGCACCTGCGAGAGAGTTCGATGGCTGGGTCGCGGTGTCATAGACCAACAGTGCCGCGACCCCCCACAAGGCAAGCGTTTGAAGAGAAATGACGACAACAATCGTGTAAACACTGAGAGATTTGGGGTTAACGGCCACAAAACAATTGTCTCAGAACCCTTGACCTTATTGGCCAATCGTGAGAACCTGTTAGAGGTTGATGTTCGCACCCGATGAAGCGTGCGGTTTCCAACACTTCCGTCCCACCCACAATGCCGATAGCTTTCGGCGTTCGTCGGCCCAATTGTGTGCCGGCATTAATTGAGGAGATCACCATGGATTGGCGCGATAAGTCCGCTTGCCTTACGGTCGACCCGGAACTTTTTTTCCCCGTCGGCAACACCGGCCCGGCACTTGACCAAATTGAAAAGGCGAAGCAAGTTTGCGCCCAGTGCCCCGTCGTCGAGAACTGTCTGCAGTACGCCATCGAGTCCAACCAGGACTCTGGCGTGTGGGGCGGGCTCAGCGAAGACGAGCGTCGTGCGCTGAAACGCCGCGCAGCTCGCGCCCGCCGCGCGTCCTAACAACGTAACAGCGAAGCGTCCCTTCGGGGGCGCTTCGCTATTTAACCCCTTTTGCCGCCGCGATGTAACGAAGCGGAATCTCGATCGTCACAACTGTTCCGCCCGACTCACCACGCGACCACGCAATCGTGGCTGACAATTCGTTTTCAACGAGAGTGCGGATGATCTGAGTCCCAAGGCCCTGTCCAACCGTCGACGCATCGATGCCCGGCCCGTTATCACTGACCGACACCCGCAAATGATTGGCTGCGCGTTCCGCTCGAACGGTCACCTTCCCCTCGATCACGTTTCGAAGACCGTGCTCCACCGCGTTGGTGATGAGCTCCGTCAACACGATGGCCAACGGTGTCGCAAACTCGCTTGGCAAATCCCCAAAAGTTCCCTCGATTGTCGGCCGGACCGACGGCCCTCCCGTGTTCGCAACCTCGGCCGCCAACGGAGACACGCGAGCGGCGACTTCGTCAAAATCTACGGTCTGCGCCAATCCAGTGGCGAGCGCGTCGTGAACAACCGCTATCGCCTCTACTCGACGCATCGCCTGGGAAATCGCATCCTTGACCTTGGTCGATTTGGTGCGACGACTCTGGATGCGCAACAGCGACGCGACCGTTTGCAAGTTGTTCTTTACCCGGTGGTGAATCTCTCGAATGGTCGCATTCTTGCTCGACAATTCACGCTCTTGACGGCGAAGTTCGGTTACATCGCGAAGCAACAGAATTGCACCGATTCTCTCGCCACTCTGGGTGAGCGGGATTCCTCGCACGGCGATGACCATCGGGCCTGCTTTGAAGTCGGTTTGCCACGGTACTCGACCGCTGACCACCATCGGCAACATTTCGTTCGCCGCAAGTTCCTCGGTGTTGCCGACAAGTCGCGCGACGTCGACCAAACTCATCCCCTCCATCGGGGCCGAATACCCCATTCGGTTGAACGCCGAGAGAGCGTTCGGGCTCGCATACGTGACGGTGCCGTCGCGGTCAAGTTTGATCAGACCATCCGATGCGCGCGGAGCACCGAGTTTCGAACTGTCCCGCTGTGATGGGTCAGGGAAGTCGCCTTCAGCGATCATCGAATAAATCTGTTCGGCCGATTCGATGAACGCCTTCGCTTGGCGATTTGTGAGGTTGTCAGAGACGAGAGCGTGGCGCGTCAGAACCGCGATGGGTTTGGCCCCGCCGAGCCTGCGAATCGGAATCGCGCGCACTAGCGTCGCCGTTTCCTCGAACCACGTCGGTTCCGTCGGCTCAACCATCGTTCCGCGACGATCACACTCGTCGACTAACTTGTCCCACGTGTCACTGATTCGCGTGCCGACAATATCGCGATAGAACACGGTGCTAGCGGTACTGGCCCGAAAGAGCGCCACCGCCACCCACGACTGGTCCGTCGTGCGCACCCACATCGCGATGTCGGCGAGTGAAAGGTCGGCAACGATCTGTCCCTCGCGAACGAGGTCCTGCAACCACTCGACGTCATCGGGAGGCAACGACGCCTGTTCCGCAACGATTTCGGCGAGGGTCAGCATGTGTTAAAGGCTACCGCCGCCATCGCGGCTTACTAGGTGTCGGCAATCTCACCCCGGCTTGGTCTGCGACCTGTCGCCACAAGGTGGGGTGGCTCCGAGCCCGACCAAATGCCTCGTCAATTCCCTTTCGCCCGTCTGCCGGGATCACAGTTCGCACGAGGTGGTTGCTAAAGCGGTGAATTGCGTCCGCCGCATCGGCCCCGGAACCTGCCGCCACGCGATTGAGAATCAGAATCGGGGGTTTGCACAGATCGCGAATCTCGTCGAGCCCGCGAATGATTCTCGAAACACCGACCGGATCAGCGGTTCCAACCGCAATGACCGAATCTGCGAGTCGCAGGATTTCGCGAGCGGCTCCGTCTCGTTGTGGGGCATCGTCTATCCACTCGTTGTCTTCAACGCCAAACCCCACATCGACAATCACCACGTCGTAGATATCTCTGACCAGGTCCAACACCAGTCGGACTTTTTCCGACCCTACTTCGGCCCAGCGCGAAGAGCGTGGCAATCCTGTCAAAACCGAGAACCGGACTCCGTCATGTTCAACAATATTCGTGATCCGCTCAATTTCAGAGCCGGTTAATTCGTTTCGACCTGCCAAACGACATGCTGCAGCAAACCCGGGTGTTTCGTCCAAGACACTCAGTGCAATGGCAATCGATGACCCGCGGGTATCGACATCGCAGAGAAGGGTTGACAATCCTGCTTGGGCACAAACGCTGGTAACGGAAATTGCCGTAGTTGTAACTCCCGGTGCACCAACTGGGCCCCAGACTGCGATCACCGATGGGCGCGTTACGGGAGTGGTTGTCACGCGCGCGGAGGTCAGGGGGCCTGTTACTCCCCCATCGGACTCCACAGAGATTCGGACGGCGGATCGTGTCTCAGCGAAGCTTCTCACGGCCACAATTCCACTCAACCCAACCGCCCATTCGAAGACGCCCTTCGCTTCGGCAACAGCACAAATCTGTCCAATGGAATTTGGTGTCAAGCGCATCAGCTCGTCGGTTAGATAGGCCACGCTTGCTTCGGTGACGAGTATGTCAATGGGCGCTTGGGAAACGCGTCTGACCACGTCTCGAACCGAATCGACTCCCCACACGATGTCTGCCCAGTCAGCGAGATTGGCGAGGTCCGCCAACCTCGTTGGCGGACCAAGCACCCCGACGGTTGTCACCGGATCTCCCCTAGCGAGGCAACGATGACATTCGACGAACCCAGAACTGCGAGCACACGGTGGACTTCAAGCGGGTGGACAAGAACCGTCAAGACCGAGCCCCCGCCGAAACCGCTGTCGATCAGGGTCACAACAGTCGCGTTCCGTGCAACTGTGACGGGCGGAGTATCGCCGTCTTCGTGAACCGCCCAAAGATCTATCGACGCCCCGTTTGTCATCGTAGACGGCGGAGTCACCCCGAGCGGCACCGCAATTTGTACACGTGACAACACTGATGGTTCGAGCAATCGAGCGGTAATGATTTCGCCAGGGCCAACGTCCGACCCAACAACCCTGCCGACTATTTCCGCCGGGGAGGCGCCGGGGCTTGTGCCGAGGGTCGAAATTCGTACCTCGTCGATGACGTCGGTTGTGATGACGGTTCCTGCTGGCAAAAAACTGATTGCCATGATGACCCTCTCACCGGGGGTAGAAAGTCGAACAACACCGACAACACCGACGACGCTGGCGACAACGAGAGCAATACCGATGATTGTCCTAGAGGCCGCCAGTCTGCGCCGAAGGAACGAGAGAATTGAGGACATCACACTTCCTTTCCGAAACCTATCGTGGGGCGGAACGGAGAGTTCGGAAATAGTTGTCCACAATCGTTAGCTTTTCGTGACGGCGTTAATGGTTCTCGTGGCAGTCTCGTTGTATGGCCGAAGAGTGGATGTTGACCGTCGCGGATGTTGCAGAGGTTCTGGGAACGTCCCGCGAGAACGTTTCGGGATTAATCGCGCGTGACGAACTTTCTGTTGTGCCGGGGCGCAGAGTTCGCGTCACACACGCTGCCGTCATCAAGTTTGTTGCTGCAATGCAATACGACGCCCTGATGCTGGGGCGTGAGCCCGATTTCGCGCCGTCGATTGTCGCGTCACGACCTTTCGCCATCCTCGACGAGAATCACCCCTAAGGCTGAGCGCGGCAGAACCGACTCACGGTGGCGTGAACGCACCGTGATGGCGTCACGCCAGACGCCGGTGATGCGTCCTCGAACTCCAAATCTCTCACCCACAACGGTGATCGAGGACGAGTGACGTTCGATGTCCCGCAACACTGCTCCAAGCGGGATTAATTCGAAATGATCTGGGATCGATACGATGCACCTACAGTCTGAAGGGGAAAACGCAGCCCGTATCGCTCCGAACGGAACAACCGCACGGTCAACTGAGCCACACACCACTCCATCGATCCACGTCATCCCAATACGTCGAACATGAACGACGCGGTCTAACGACGTTGCCTGAACCGAGACCCCGTCGTGTTCGCGAAGTGCCAACATCGCGTCAGAAAAAAACAATCCTGATTTCCGAACCCGTTCTCGTTCCCGCGCAACGTCGAGCTCAATATTCATTTGCTCGGAGTCCCAGAGGGAACCTAGACCTAGGGTGTTTTCATTTATGGACACATGCCGAATGATAGGGAGCGCAATTTACCCTCATTGACTTATCCACAGATTTTCACGACCTGGCTCACGCTTCCGCAAACTGCGACAAGGTTGTGGCGTTATGAGGCAACGCCTCTGTCACGAATCCACGCTCCGGAATCGAGCACAGCAATGGTTACAACAGCAACCTCCTCATCAGAATCACCTAGGCACAACACATCACGTGCGCGAGAGTTCTTTGATCCACAACCAACGCCGCGGGTTGAACTACCAAACCCGCGAGAAACAATCGAAAGACTCGCACTCATCGGTTGTGAAATCATTGCGGGAATCCGTCCGGTCGAACAGATCGGGCGCTGGGTTACGGAAGACGTTTATCGAGTCATTGCCGAACGATCAATCGTCGCTCGCCGCAAACGTATCGCCCGCGCTGAAACGATCAAATCGGCACCGCTGATTTTTGTTGGGCTCACAGTCGTCACCGAGCCCCGCGATGGCGTTGTCGAAGGCGTCAGTCTGGTTCGCTTCGGCCAACGAACTCGCGCCGTCTGCGTTCGACTCGAAGGGCTCGACCACCGTTGGCGCGCGAGCGCACTCGCGTTGCTCTAGTTAGTCGAGCGACTGACCGAACGCACCCTTCGCGCCGCCACCTTGAGCGGGGGGCTGCGGGTTTCCGCGGCGAGGACGCAGTCGTTCCTGCGGTGCGTTCGGTTGACGACCGGACTGATCGAGGATGACGGTTTCGCCGTCCTCGTTCGGGGCGGAATACGACAGCCCTTCCTTCGGAATTGGCGCTGGAGCAATACCAGGCGCCTGAACCTGAGTGACTCCTCCGGCAGGGACGACCTGGACGTCGAGGTTGAAGATAAAGCCGACCGACTCTTCGCGAATCATGCCCATCATCGCCTGGAACATCGTGAATCCCTCGCGCTGATACTCAATCAAGGGGTCGCGCTGCGCCATCGCTCGAAGACCGATGCCGTCCTTCAAATAGTCCATTTCATAAAGGTGGTCTCGCCAGCGGCGGTCGATTACCGACAGAACAACGCGGCGCTCAAGTTCACGGATGGCGTTTTCACCCAGTGACCCTTCACGGATTCCGTACTGAACCATCGCATCCGAAACGAGTTCACGCGTAACATCAGCGGCCGTGATCTTTGCGCCATATTCCCCAAGGACTTCGTGCACCGAAATTGTCACGGGGAAAATCTGACGAACATCGACCCAGAGTTGTTCCAAGTCCCATTCATCCGAGTTACGTGCGTTACCCGTGTTCTGATTGACAGCCTCGGTGACACTTCGTTCGATGAACGAGGTCACTTTGTCTTTGATGGAAGCGCCTTCCAGAATTTGGCGGCGATCTCCGTAAATGGCCTCACGTTGGCGGTTCAACACGTCGTCGTACTTAAGGACATTCTTTCGGATTTCAGCATTTCGGGCCTCGACCTGTGACTGCGCCGATTGAATTGCACGGGACACAAGCTTCGACTCGATGGCCATGTCCTCATCGCCAGTCCTACCCATGATGGCCGCCGCCGCGCCTGAATTGAACAGACGCATGAGGTCGTCCTGCAACGACAGGTAAAAGCGGCTCTCGCCAGGGTCGCCTTGTCGGCCCGAACGGCCGCGAAGCTGGTTGTCAATACGACGAGACTCGTGTCGCTCGGTGCCAAGAACATAGAGCCCGCCCGCGGCGACGACTTTCGTGGCTTCGACAGAAACGTCAGCCTTCACCGCGGTGAACACCTCGTCCCATCGCGCTTCGAATTCCTCTGGGTTTTCGGTCGGATTGAGCCCGGCCTGGTGGAGTTTGGTCACGGCAATGAATTCGGCATTTCCGCCGAGCATGATGTCGGTGCCACGACCCGCCATGTTGGTGGCAACCGTCACTGCGCCAAAGCGTCCCGCCTCTGCGACAATGGCGGCTTCGCGTGC
>JBIIAK010000151.1:0-2546 GCA_044239945.1 Microbacteriaceae bacterium | reverse complement strand
GATGTCGGGTTCGCTAAACGGTGAGGCAGCGGTCACGATTGTGGCGACGACGATTGCGGCGGATAGCCAGTACCAACGAATCGTCGCGCTGGTGACAGAGGCGAGGCAATCCAAAGCGCCTCTCGTCCGACTTGCGGATCGATACGCGGTTCCGTTTACTGTCGTTGCGTACTTCATTGCCGGTGTTTCCTGGTGGGTCAGTGGCGATTCCACACGCTTTGCCGAGGTCCTTGTTGTTGCAACACCATGTCCACTGCTGATCGGTGCACCGGTTGCATTTATGGCGGGGATGTCAAGCGCGGCACATTCGGGAATCGTAATCAAGAATGCTGGCACACTCGAGCGTCTCGCTCGAGCGAAGACGGTCGCGTTCGACAAAACGGGGACACTCACCCAGGGGACGCCCCGAGTGGTATCGGTTAACCCGGTTGATATGTCGGAGGAAGAATTACTTATCCTCGTCGGATCTGTCGAGCAGTATTCTGCGCATGTCCTGGCTGGCGCGCTGCGCACAGCAGTCTCTGAACGAGGTCTTCCGCTGAGGGATGTGGTCGATGCTCACGAAGTCGCGACACACGGAGTGCACGCGACAATCGATGGTCGATCCGTTTTTGTCGGCAAACCTAAATATGTAGCCGAGAACGCGAGCGGTGTCCCAGAACTCGAGCTGGGCCCGGGTGAAGCGGCCGTTTACGTGTCGTTCGACGGGGCATTCGTGGGCTCTGTCACACTGCGCGACGAGATTCGGCCTGACGCGGCGGCAACACTCGCTGCGCTGCGGAAACTCGGGGTTCGCCACGTCATGATGCTGACCGGCGACATCGAACCGGTAGCAACGCATGTGGGACGAGAACTGGGAATAGACGACGTTCGCGCCGAGTGTCTGCCCGAGGACAAGGTTGATGCGATTCGCGCAGCGACACCCCGCCCCATCGTCATGGTGGGGGATGGTGTTAATGACGCCCCTGTCCTCGCGGTTTCCGATGTCGGAATCGCGATGGGGGCAAAAGGGTCAACCTCGGCGGCCGAGAGCGCCGATATCGTCATTCTGCTTGACGATATCTCGCGCGTCGCACGTGCCATCTCGATCGGGCAGCGAACAGTCGCCATCGCACTGCAGTCCATCTGGTTGGGGATTGCATTCTCACTTGCACTCATGGTGTGGGCCGCGCTAGGCCAGATACCAGCAATCGTGGGTGCTGCGCTACAAGAGCTCGTCGACCTAATTTCAATTCTCGGGGCACTTCGCGCCGTTCGCGCAGGACGGGCGCAATTGAAGGGGATTGCGGCTGGGCGATAAGTCCTAGGCTGTCAACAGTATGACCACGACTTCCGCAACGACCGACCGCTTCCCGTGGGCGGCGATGACAGCTATCGGATTCACGGTCTTTGCCACAGTGACATCCGAGTTTTTGCCGACCGGCATGTTGCCGTCGATGTCCGCCGACCTCAACGTCAGCACGTCGCAGATTGGTTTCCTCGTGTCGGTGTGGGCTGCGACGGTAGTTCTTACCGCAATCCCCATGTCAGTGACCACTCGTCGCTTCAGCCGCAAGTCCTTGCTGATTGTCTCGGTGGGACTATTCACCGTGTCGAATGTCATGGCCTCACTGGCTCCCAACTATGACGTGTTGTTTGCTTCCCGAATCGTCGGAGGTCTCGGCAACGGCATGTTCTGGATGATCGCAACGGGATACGTGACAACAATGTTGCCCGCTCATTGGCGGTCTCGAGGTTTTCTGTTCATCTCGGCCGGGGCGAACCTCGCGTTTATCGCCGGACTTCCGCTCGGTTCTGCACTCGCGGCGATTTCCGACTGGCGAGCTGGATTCCTCATCATGACGGCTCTGACGATTGGCGCGAGCGTCGGACTTTACTTTTTGCTGGTTTCCGTTCCTAATCCGCACACCGAGAACGCTGACGAAGTGCACTCGGTTGTCCGAGACCGGTCCTTCCGCATGGTGTTGCTCGGGGTTTCAGGTGTGTTTCTTGTCGTTGGCGGAGGCAACCTGTTTTATCCCTACATCGCTCCGTTCCTCATTGAGGTCGCCCACTTCACGCCACTGACCGTTGCCGTTCCCCTTGCGGCCTATGGTGTTGGTGGCACGATTGGAATCGTCGTCGCCGAGCGGTTGGGTCGCCGCCCCGAAAATCTTTCGCGAAACATTTCAATTTCGATCCTGTACATGGCGGTCATGATGGTTGTACTCAACCAGGTCGCCGGCTCGCAGGTCGCCGCGATCGTGGCCTGCGCGCTGTGGAGCCTCGGATTTGCCGTGACCGAACCACTCTTCGGGCAATACATCATGGAACTGTCGAGCCCACGCCTCCGAGACTTCGCCGGGGCGATGCGCACCACCGCGTGGAACCTGGGAATAGGTAGCGGATCGTTCATCGGCGGGGTGCTGCTGGTACCCCTCGGAATCACGGCGCTTCCCTATGTGGGCGCGTGTGTTCTTGTCGGTGGTGCGACGGTTGCCCTCATCGCGAGGCGCAGAGAACGAGCGCTCTGGGCAAACTAGAATGGGGTCAGAACCGACCACTTC
>JBIIAK010000150.1:0-2551 GCA_044239945.1 Microbacteriaceae bacterium | reverse complement strand
CGGGTGCGGCTCAGGGCGGAATGGCTGCGGCTCTCGCAAACGTCGAAGAGGACTCGTGGGAGTGGCACACCTTCGACACCGTCAAGGGTGGGGACTACCTCGTAGACCAGGACGCCGCCGAGATCCTCGCGAAAGAAGCGATTGACGCAATCCTCGACCTCGAGAGAATGGGCCTTCCGTTCAACCGAACCCCGGACGGTAAAATCGACCAACGTCGTTTCGGGGGCCACACTCGTGATCACGGAAAAGCACCGGTTCGCCGCGCGTGTTATTCGGCCGACCGAACCGGACACATGATTTTGCAAACGCTCTTCCAGAACTGCACCAAACTCGGCGTCGAGTTCTACAACGAGTTTTATGTTCTGGACCTCATTCTCGCGGAAGAAAAGGGCAAAACCCGAACGAGCGGTGTTGTCGCCTACGAACTCTCGACCGGTGACATCCACGTTTTCAACGCAACCTCCGTCATCTTTGCGACCGGCGGTTTTGGCAAGATGTTCAAAACCACCTCTAACGCGCACACCCTCACGGGTGACGGTGTGGGAATCGTGTGGCGAAAGGGCATCCCCCTCGAGGACATGGAGTTCTTCCAGTTCCACCCGACCGGGTTGGCCGGCCTGGGAATCCTCTTGACCGAAGGTGCTCGCGGTGAAGGAGCGATTCTTCGCAACGCGAGCGGCGAACGTTTCATGGAACGGTACGCCCCGACCATCAAAGACCTCGCGCCGCGTGACATCATTTCTCGTTGCATGGTTCAAGAAGTTGCCGAAGGCCGTGGCGCCGGGCCAGACAAGGATTACGTCCTTCTCGACTGCACCCACCTTGGAGCCGAAGTCCTCGAAACCAAATTGCCGGACATCACCGAATTTGCCCGTACCTATCTCGGCGTAGACCCGGTGCATGAACCTGTTCCCGTCATGCCGACCGCGCACTATGCGATGGGTGGGATTCCGACCACCACCGATGCCGAAGTGCTCTTGGACAACACGACCGTGATTCCCGGGCTCTACGCCGCCGGCGAGTGTGCTTGCGTCTCGGTGCACGGCTCGAATCGACTGGGAACGAATTCGCTCCTTGACATCAACGTCTTTGGAAAACGAGCCGGTCGCAACGCTGCCGCTTACGCCAAAAAGGCCAAGCGCCCTGCGCTGCCCAAGGGCACCGAAAAGTTTGTTGTCGACCTGATCGAAAAGATGCGAACCGCGAACGGTTCCGAAAACGTCGCGGCAATCCGAAAAGAACTTCAGCTCGAGATGGACCGTAACGCCCAGGTTTTCCGAACCGAGGAATCCCTCTCGCACGCGCAAAAAGTCATCGAAGGACTCCGTAAGCGATATGAGAAAGTCGGAATTCACGACCGCGGCCAGCGGTTCAACACTGACCTGCTCGAAGCAATCGAGCTCGGTTTCCTGCTCGATCTTGCCGAGGTCGTTGTTGTTTCGGCCCGTAACCGCAAGGAAAGCCGTGGTGGCCACATGCGCGACGATTTCCCCGACCGCAACGACAAAACCTACATGAAGCACACGATGGCCTACAAGAAGGGCGAGAAAATCGCGCTCGATTGGAAGCCCGTCGTCATCACGAAGTACCCACCCATGGAGAGGAAGTACTAATGACCGAACTCGGCGTGGTGCAATCGTTCACCGTTACTTTTATCGTTCGACGCTTTAACCCGGAAATCGACCAGGAACCTTACTGGCAGGACTTTGACGTTGACATGTATTCGACGGACCGCGTCCTTGACGGGCTCCACAAGATCAAATGGGAACAGGATGGTTCGTTGTCCTTCCGTCGTTCCTGCGCCCATGGAGTATGTGGCTCGGACGCGATGCGCATCAATGGCCGCAACCGTCTCGCGTGCAAGACCCTCATCAAAGACCTCGACATCACCAAGCCCGTTTATGTCGAAGCAATCAAGGGGTTGCCGCTCGAAAAAGACTTGATTGTCGACATGGAGCCGTTCTTCGCCGCGTATCGCGACGTACAACCGTTCCTGCAATCGACCTCAAAGCCGGACAAAGAGAACATCCAGACCCCTGAGCAGCGCGCCCGATTCGATGACACGACCAAGTGCATCCTGTGCGCGGCCTGCACGACATCGTGCCCAGTCTTTTGGACGGACGGACAGTACTTCGGTCCTGCCGCGATTGTCGCCGCACACCGTTTCATTTTCGATTCGCGTGACGAAGCCGCCCAGGTTCGTTTGGACATCCTGAACTCAAAAGAAGGTGTGTGGCGTTGCCGCACCACCTTCAACTGCACCGAAGCCTGCCCCCGTGGCATCGAGATCACCAAGGCGATCTCAGAGGTGAAGCAAGCCACCATCAGCGGCGTCCGCCGATAAGCCGGTCGCCAGACCGTGCTGGTTTCGCCCGTCAGGTGACTCGTGTTCATGTCAGCAGTGCATTTCGCACGGCGACCGAAACTGACATGATTACGGAAATCATGTCGAAAGAGGTCCACTAGTGAAAATCGTTTGTGTTACCTCGTGCTTCAGTGGAATTGTGCACACCTACATTGCCGCCGAGGCATTTGTGCGATCTGGTGAAAC
>JBIIAK010000149.1:0-2568 GCA_044239945.1 Microbacteriaceae bacterium | reverse complement strand
GTCGATGATGCCGAAAGGTATCGACCCGACCAAGATGCGGGCTCCCCGTCCTCGCTAAGCGCGGTCTACAGCCTGTAACATCCCCGAAACATTCGTGTGACGGTTACGACACACGTTCTCGGTACCGTAAGGGCAGTTTCTCGCATAATCACCCCACCAGCAGGAGGAATAATGTTTAAGACCCCAGCCGAGGTACTCGCCTACATCACGAAAGAGGACGTCAAGTTCCTCGACATTCGATTCACCGACCTCCCGGGTATTCAGCAACACTTCAACATTCCTGCGAGCAGCGTTGACGAAGAGTTCTTCTCGATCGGCCAACTGTTCGACGGGTCTTCCATCACGGGCTTCCAGGGTATCGCCGAGAGCGACCTGCAGCTGATCCCCGACGTTACAACTGCGTACGTTGACCCCTACCGGGTCGAAAAGACGCTCATTCTCATCTTTGATATCTACAACCCGCGCAACGGAGAGATTTATCACCGGGACCCGCGTCAGGTCGCAAAGAAGGCCGAGAAGTACCTCGCGTCGACCGGAATTGCCGATACCGCGTTCTTCGCGCCCGAGGCAGAGTTCTTCATTTTCGACGACGTCCGATACGAAGTCTCGAGCGGATCGTCGTTCTATCATGTCGACTCGGAAGAAGCAGCTTGGAATACGGGCCGTAAAGAAGAAGGTGGAAACCTAGCCAACAAGACTCCCCACAAGGGCGGGTACTTCCCCGTCAGCCCTGTTGACAAACTCGCTGACCTACGTGATCAGATCTGCCTCCAACTCGCCGCCGCGGGACTAGAGGTCGAGCGCTCTCACCACGAGGTAGGCACGGCAGGTCAGTGTGAAATCAACTACCGTTTCAACACGATGGTGCAGTCCGCCGATGACCTTCTGAAATTCAAATACATCGTGAAAAACGAAGCCGACATCCACGGCAAAGTTGCGACGTTCATGCCCAAACCTCTTTTCAACGACAACGGGTCTGGAATGCACACCCACCAGTCTTTGTGGGCGAAGGGTAAACCGCTGTTCTACGATGAAAAGGGCTACGCGGGATTATCGGACATCGCTCGGTGGTATATCGGCGGCATCCTCAAGCACGCTGGTGCAATCCTCGCCTTCACAAACCCCTCAATGAATTCATATCGACGACTCGTCAAGGGCTTCGAAGCCCCGGTGAATTTGGTCTACTCGGCCGGTAACCGCTCGGCTGCAATTCGAATTCCGATTACGGGTACGAACCCGAAAGCAAAACGAATTGAGTTCCGGGCTCCCGACGCGTCGAGCAACCCGTATCTCGCGTTCGCTGTGCAGATGATGGCCGGGCTGGACGGAGTCCTCAACAAGATTGAGCCTCATGAGCCCGTTGACAAGGACCTCTACGAGCTCCCCACCGAAGAAGCCAAGCTCATCCCCCAAGTCCCTGGGTCGCTCGAAGAAGCGCTCATCGCGCTCGAGAACGACCATGAGTTCCTCTTGCACGGCAACGTCTTTACTCAAGACCTAATCGAAGAGTGGGTGAGCATGAAGCGCGCGACGGAAGTTCTTCCGTCAGCACAGCGCCCACACCCCTTTGAGTACGAGACCACGTTCTCCTGCTAGACAAGTGTGTAAAGCGAGGCGTCACCTTCGGGTGGCGCCTTCGTCTTTATGCGGGATAGAAGATTCGCTCAAAAACCTGGCGACTCTGGCGCGTGACGCGCAAATAGTCGTTCTCTAGCTCGGTCCCCCGACCGGCCTGGTAGGCGAGTAACCGAGCGATTCCTTCGAGAGTTGGGCGATCCAGCGGAACCACATCCGACCCTTTGCCCAAGTACAGGGTCGTCGCAGAACGGATCCGCGAACTCAGCAACCACGACTCTCTGAGCGCCGCGCCGTCTGCCTCGGAAATAAAGCCGTTGGCAATCTCGGCGGCCAACGCGTCCAACGTGGACGGCGACCGAACCGCCTCGTTGTTCGGTCCGTATTGCAACTGCAACAGCTGCACGAGCCATTCAACGTCGCTGAGTGATCCAGGGCCAAGCTTGGTGTGTCGCGACGCATCCACACCGAACGGGAGCCTCTCGGTCTCGACACGAGCCTTTATGCGACGGATCTCACGAACGCCTTCATCCGAAATCTGGGTTGTGTAGCGAACCTCATCCGCCATCTCGCTAAATGCAACCAACAAAGCGGAGTCGCCAGCAATCGGCCTGGCCCTGATGAGGGCCTGCGTTTCCCAGATATCACTCCACTGTGCGTAGTACGCTCGGTACGCATCGAGAGAGCGAACGAGAGGCCCGTTTTTACCCTCCGGTCGTAGTCCCGCGTCGAGATCGAGCGGGAACCGCAGGTCTTCGGTAAGTCGAGTAATACCGTGGACGATCTTTTCGGCGTGCTGATGGGCGGTATCTCCCGCTCCGATATCCCGGAACACCCAAACCACATCGGCATCCGACGAGAACCCGAGTTCCTGACCACCAAAGCGTCCCATTGCGATGACGGCGAATTCGATACCGTCAATCCCCCGACGCGCGAGTCGTGCGGCTGCGTCAATCGTGGCCGTGGCGATGTCCGAAATGGCGATGCCAGCCT
>JBIIAK010000148.1:0-2569 GCA_044239945.1 Microbacteriaceae bacterium | reverse complement strand
AGATTCTTGCGACCGCGGAAAAAACCACTGGCACACTCGACTAAAGGACAAACAGATGGCCATCATTCCCGTAGGCGGTTCGGTTCCCGGACATGAGCCGCGAACCGTTCGCGCGGCGCGCGGCAGCAGCATCTCAACGAAGCACTGGTCGACCGAGGCCGCCAAGCGCATGTTGATGAACAACCTCGACCCGGATGTTGCCGAGCGCCCCGACGACCTTGTCGTTTACGGAGGCACAGGCCGAGCAGCCCGCAACTGGCTCGCGTTCGATGCCATCGTGAACGCCCTAGACACACTCGAAGCCAACGAGACGCTCCTCGTGCAGTCGGGCAAGCCTGTCGGAATTTTCACAACCCACGAATGGGCGCCGCGCGTCCTGATTGCAAACTCGAACCTGGTCGGCGACTGGGCGAATTGGCCCGAATTCCGCAAGCTCGAGGCTGAGGGGCTCACGATGTACGGTCAGATGACGGCCGGGTCTTGGATCTATATCGGCACTCAAGGAATCCTGCAAGGGACGTATGAGACCTTCGGCGCTGTCGCTCGTGAGAAATTCAACGGGACACTTGCCGGAACCCTGACCCTCACCGGCGGTTGCGGCGGAATGGGCGGTGCACAGCCTCTAGCCGTGACGCTCAATGACGGAGCGGTTCTCATCGTGGACGTCGATGCGGAACGCCTTCAGCGCCGCGTCGATCACGGCTACCTCGACGAAATGACCGACGACATCGATGTCGCCATCGAACGTGCGTTGGATGCAAAAGAGAAGCGAATTCCTCGCTCGGTTGGACTAGTCGGCAACGCCGCGACCGTTTTCCCCGAGATGCTCGAGCGCGGAGTAGCGATTGACATCGTTACCGACCAAACGAGCGCGCACGACCCACTGTCTTACCTTCCCGAAGGTGAATCCGTCGCAGACTGGCTTGGGGACGCGGCCAAAGACCCGGAAGGATTCACCCTTCGTTCGCGAGCAGCAATGGCCAAGCAGGTCAAGGCCATGGTCGAGTTTCAGGACAAGGGCGCCGTTGTGTTCGATTACGGCAACTCGATTCGGCGCGAGGCTGAATTGGGCGGATACGACCGAGCGTTTGATTTCCCCGGATTCGTTCCGGCCTACATCCGTCCACTTTTTGCCGAAGGAAAGGGTCCGTTTCGCTGGGTTGCCCTGTCCGGCGACCCCGCAGACATCGCCGCGACGGACAAGGCGATCCTCGAGCTGTTTCCCGATGACGAACACTTGAAGCGTTGGATCACCAAGGCCGGCGAAAAGGTCCACTTCGAGGGACTTCCGGCCCGTATCTGTTGGCTTGGATACAAGGAAAGGCACCTCGCCGGTTTGCGTTTCAACGAGATGGTCAAAAACGGCGAAGTCAGCGCGCCCATTGTCATCGGGCGCGACCACCTCGATTCCGGTTCTGTTGCCTCGCCCTATCGCGAGACGGAAGCGATGCTCGACGGCAGTGACGCCATCGCCGACTGGCCGTTGTTGAACGCGCTACTCAACACGGCAAGTGGTGCGACCTGGGTGTCGCTCCATCACGGCGGAGGCGTCGGTATTGGTCGATCGATCCACAGCGGGCAGGTGCTCGTTGTTGACGGCACCGACCTCGCCGCCGAAAAGGTTTCCCGCGTGTTGGTCAACGACCCGGGATCGGGAGTCATGCGTCACGTCGATGCGGGCTATGAACGAGCCAACGACGTCGCTCGCGAACGCGGGCTTCGCGTTCCGATGTGGGAGATTTGAGTAGCCTGAACGCATGACCACGCTGCTGCGCAACATCGGGGAACTCGTCACGAACGACCCGCGGTGGGGAGACCGCCGTGGGATCCTCCATGATGCAGCCATCGAGTGGGCTGACGGGATTGTCACGTGGGTCGGCGCTGACAGCGAAGTCACGGAACGTGTGAACGGGGGTACCGAGGTTCTCGACGCCCAAGGGCGCGCAGTAATCCCCGGCTTCATCGATTCCCACACCCATCTCGCGTTCGCCGGAGAGCGTTCGCTCGAATTCGCGTCTCGGATGGCGGGAAAGCCGTATTCGGCTGGCGGAATAGCCACCACAGTTGAGGCAACGCGCGCAGCGTCCGATGACGAGTTGCGCGACCTTCTCCGTGATCGAGTTGCCGAGATGCGCGCTCAAGGGACGACGACAGTCGAGATCAAAACCGGTTACGGGCTCACCATCGAACACGAAGTTCGATTGGCAAAAATTGCCCGCGAGTTCACTGAGTACGTCACTTTCCTGGGCGCACACGTTGTCCCAGAGGAATACCGCGGAAACGAGGACGCCTACGTCGATCTGGTTTGTGCCGAAATGCTCGACGCCGTCTCTCCGTTTGTGACGGCGATCGACGTGTTTTGTGAGGACGGAGCGTTCTCTGTCGAACAGTCCGAGCGAATCCTCGCCGCCGGGACCGAACGGGGATTGCGCACTCACATTCACGCCGCGCAACTCGGACCTTCGAAATCGGTGCAGATGGCCGTCTCACACGGCGTCGCGAGTGTCGACCACGGCACGTTCCTTTCCGACGCCGACATTCACGCGTTGGCCGAATCTGACACCGTCCT
>JBIIAK010000031.1:0-8837 GCA_044239945.1 Microbacteriaceae bacterium | reverse complement strand
TCTCCCGCGTCGACTGCTTCTGCGATTTCGGACGCGGACAGTGTCGACAGAATCGCGAGAGCTGTGCGTGGCCCGACACCAGTAACCCCTCGCAATATTGAGAAAAGCTGTTTGTCCTCAAGCGTTGCGAAGCCAAACAACAGCCATTCGTCTTCTCGGGGGATGAGGACTGTATGAAGGACGGCCTCTGTTCCAATGCGTGCGGAAGCCGCGAGGTCGCGCGGCACCGCAAGTTGTAGGCCGATTCCGTTCGTCTCAATTACCATGTCGTTCAGACCGGTCAACATCACGGTCCCACGCACGGTCGCTAGCATGGTGTCAGCCTACGAGCGCGACGCCTTTAGAGCCGCTCGCCACGCGCGCTGGGCATCCGTTTCACCTTCTAGAGCTACCTCTCCCCCACGCCATGCGTGGCAGATAGCCAATGCGAGAGCATCCGCAGCGTCGGCAGGCGTCGGGGGTGCGGCAAGCTTCAAGATCGCGGTGACCATACTGGTGACCTGCTTCTTGTCCGCTCGACCATAACCGGTGACGGCTGCCTTCACCTCGCTCGGGGTGTGGAGTGCGACGACGAGTCCTCGCTCAGCGGCGAGGAGCAAAGCGATTCCCGCGACCTGCGCTGTACCCATCACTGACCGAACATTGTGCTGGGCGAAAACACGCTCGATGGCGATAACGTCGGGTCGAAACGTGTCGAGCAATGTGTTCAGACCGTTTCGAATAGTGAGCAGTCGTTGTTCAAGTGGAGCGTCAGCCGCACTTCGAATAACTGACACGTCGACAAACGAAACTGCCCGAGCGGACGCTGAATCGATCACCCCAACGCCACACCGAGTAAGCCCGGGGTCAACGCCGAGGATGCGGCTCATTCAGTCGTCCGCGTCGAGTTCGGTCTGAACGTCTGCCGGAATCGAAAAGTTTGCGAACACATTCTGAACATCATCAAGGTCCTCAAGGCCGTCGATCAGCTGGAAAACCTTCCGGGCTGTTGTCGCGTCAACGTCGACAGACAGAGATGGGACGAACTCGGCCTCTGACGAGTCGTAGTCCAGGCCCGCTTCTTGCAGAGCAACGCGGGTAGCGACGAGGTTGGACGGGTCGGTGATCACCTCGAATCCACCACCACGGTCGATTACCTCTTCAGCGCCAGCGTCCAAAACAGCAAGAAGGATGTCGTCCTCGGATACATCATCCGTCTTGGTAATCGAAATCACGCCCTTCCGAGCAAAGTTGTAGGCAACGGAACCGGGATCAGCCATCGTTCCCCCGTTGCGCGCCATCGCCGTCCGAACTTCGGCTGCTGCGCGATTCTTGTTGTCCGTGAGGCATTCAATGAGCAGAGCGACGCCCGAGGGACCATAGCCCTCGTACATGATGGTCATATAGTCGATCGACTCCCCAGAGAGACCGGCGCCCCGCTTTACCGCGCGGTCGATGTTGTCGTTGGGCACGCTGGCTTTTTTGGCCTTGTACACCGCGTCAGCGAGCGTGGGGTTACCCGCGAAATCTGCGCCGCCCATTTTGGCGGCAACTTCAATGTTTTTGATGAGCTTGGCAAATGCCTTGGCACGCTTGCCGTCAATAACGGCCTTTTTGTGTTTTGTTGTCGCCCATTTGGAGTGTCCGGACATAATCGTTCCTTACTCTTCTCTCGTGACGATGTTACCGCTGCACATTCGCCACCACCGAGTTGAGCCACCATTCGTGGACGCGGGTTTCACCGACGACTTCGGGGTGAAACGCGATTCCGACGCAGTTTTGCGAGCGGACTCCGACGACGTCTCCGTTGGGCAGAACGGCGACCACCTCGCATTTTCCGACGTCACGGATAATCGGTGCCCGAATAAATGCAGCCTTGACGGGAACGTTCCCGGTGACGGGCATGTCGATTGTTGTCTCGAATGATTCACGCTGTCCCCCGAACGCGTTCCTCTCAACAACGATGTCGAGTCCACCGAAGGTTTGTTGACCATCGATCGCTCCAATGACGGTTGTAGAAAGCAAGATCAGACCGGCGCAAGTACCCAAGACTGGCAAACCATTTGCGATTGCGTCACAAAGCGGTTCTCGAACTTCGAAGATTCGCGCAAGTTTGTCGATAACGCTCGACTCGCCGCCAGGAATGATGAGACCATCAATTCCAGATAGGTCCGCTGCCTTTCGAATTTGTCGATGAGCGACACCCAGGGTGTCGAGTACAGATTCGTGTTCGCGAACGTCGCCTTGAAGGGCGAGTACGCCAATCGTCCGCCGACTACCAGCCACGCTCGGAAAGGCGATGCGGCGCAGGAAGGTCCGACACATTGATGCCGACCATTGCTTCACCGAGTCCTCGCGACACCTCTGCAATTACCGATGCGTCTGTGTAGGCCGTCGTGGCCCTAACGATTGCCTTAGCTCGCTCCACCGGATTTCCTGACTTGAAGACGCCAGAGCCAACGAAGACGCCGTCGGCTCCCAGTTGCATCATCATCGCGGCGTCGGCGGGAGTTGCAACACCACCTGCCACGAACAATACGACGGGCAGCTTCTTGTCACGGGCGACCTGACGAACGAGTTCCAGGGGGGCTTGCAGTTCCTTGGCCGCTACATAAAGTTCGTCTTCAGATTTTGCTGACAATGCCGCGATTTCACCCCTGATAGTGCGAATGTGCTTGGTTGCTTCGGACACATCGCCCGTTCCCGCCTCGCCCTTGGAGCGGATCATTGATGCACCTTCGGTAATTCGTCGAAGTGCTTCTCCGAGATTAGTTGCACCACACACAAAAGGAACGGTGAAAGGCCACTTGTCGATGTGGTTGACATAATCGGCGGGTGACAGAACTTCGGATTCGTCGATGTAATCGACTCCGAGTGACTGCAAGACCTGAGCCTCGACAAAGTGACCGATACGAGCCTTTGCCATCACCGGGATTGAAACCGATGCGATGATTTGGTCGATGAGGTCTGGGTCGCTCATGCGAGCTACTCCACCTTGAGAACGAATGTCGGCAGGCACCCGTTCCAGCGCCATGACGGCTACTGCACCAGCGTCCTCAGCAATCTTTGCCTGCTCGGCTGTGACGACGTCCATGATGACGCCACCCTTAAGCATCTCTGCGAGACCACTTTTGACGAGGGGGGTTCCGACGGTCTTTTCCGCCATACCTATCACTCCTTGAATTTCGCCCGACTGGGCACGTAGTTAGTCTAAGACTCGGTCGGCCAGTGCTGTGCCAACAGTTCCCTCATCTCGCCGAGAAGCCGCGGCATCGCCTTGGTCTTCGCGATAATCGGAAAAAAGTTCGCGTCGTTCGGCCAGCGCGGGACGATGTGTTGGTGAAGATGATTCTGAACTCCCGCACCCGATACTTCGCCTTGATTCATTCCTAAATTGAAACCTACACACCCCGTTGCGGTCGTGAGAACTCGCATAGCGATTTGTGACAACAATCCGATCTCGGCTACTTCCTCTGCCGTCGCTTGATCATACGTAGCGACATGGCGATTTGGACACACCATGAGGTGGCCCGAGTTGTAGGGAAAAAGATTCATGATGACATAGGCGTGTTCACCACGGTGCACGATCAAACCGTCTTCGTCGCTTCGTTCCGGCGCGATGCAAAACGGGCAGCGCGACCGATCGTCCTCGTGATTGAGGTAGACCAAGCGATGCGGGGTCCACAACCGTTCCATTCCGTCCGGGTCTCCGGGGAAAAGATCGCTCGATTCGGTTGTCACGACTACAGCTCGATCGACCGAGACGAAATCGCTTCCGTTATCCGCTCGATTGCGACGTCAACCGGGATGCCGTTCTCCTGTTCGCCATTGCGGAACCGGAAACTGACCGCGTTGTTCGCACGATCCTCTTCGCCCGCAATCACAATGTAAGGGACTTTTTGCATCGTGTGGTTACGGATCTTTTTTTGCATCCGGTCATCCGACGAGTCCAGTTCCGCTCGGATCCCGGCTTTCTTCATGCGAGCAACGACATCACCAAGGTATTCCACAAATTCCTCGGCGACAGGTACTGCGACAGCTTGTACAGGGGCTAGCCACACGGGAAATGCTCCGGCATAGTGTTCCAGCAGAACACCGAAGAATCGTTCGACAGAACCAAAGAGTGCGCGATGAATCATGACTGGCCGTTGCCGTGAGCCATCCGGTGCGGTGTATTCAAGTCCGAAACGCTCGGGCAAGTTGAAATCGAGCTGGATGGTTGACATTTGCCACGTTCGTCCGATCGCATCTCGGGCTTGAACCGAGATTTTCGGGCCATAGAACGCTGCGCCCCCGGGGTCGGGAACAAGAGTTAGCCCCGAATCAGTCGCGACCTTTTCAAGAGTCGCTGTCGCGGTTTTCCACATTTCCTCCGAGCCCACAAACTTGTCGCTCTGGGGGTCACGTGTAGACAATTCGAGATAGAAGTCGTTGAGTCCATAATCACGAAGGAGAGTGAGAACGAAGTCAAGAACCTTGACGAGTTCCTCTTCCATCTTTTCGGGAGTCGTGAAGATGTGGGCGTCGTCCTGAGTCATTCCGCGGACACGCGTCAACCCATGCACCACACCTGATTTTTCATAGCGATAAACACCGCCGAATTCGAACAAACGCATCGGCAGGTCGCGATATGAGCGCCCCTGAGAGCGATAAATCAAAATGTGGAACGGGCAGTTCATCGGTTTGAGGTAATAATCAACACCTGCGCGTGTGATCTCGCCTGCATCGTTGCGAACTTCGTCAAGGTGCATCGGCGGGAACATACCGTCCTTGTACCAAGCGAGGTGTCCAGAGATTTCGAACAAGTTCTGCTTGGTGATGTGGGGCGAATACACGAATTCATAGCCGCCCTCTTCGTGTCGTGCGCGCGAATAGTCCTCCATTGCACGTCGGATAATCCCGCCCTTCGGATGGAACACTGGCAGTCCTGATCCGATCTCTTCTGGGAACGAGAAAAGGTCAAGCTCCGCGCCAAGACGACGGTGGTCGCGCTTCAGCGCTTCGTCGAGGCGCTCTGTGTACTCGCGTAAATCCTGCTTTGACGGCCAACCAGTGCCGTAAATGCGCTGCAACGAGGGGTTCTTTTCAGAACCCCGCCAATACGCTGCCGCCGCTCGCATGAGCTTGTAGCCCTGACCGATCATTCGCGTGTTCGGTAGGTGAGGGCCACGACAGAGGTCTTTCCACATCGTCTCACCGGTCTTGGGATCGACGTTGTCGTAAATCGTTAGTTCAGCACCTCCGACTTCGACGTTCTCGTTGTCGTCGCCAGTGGAACCGCCCTTCAGCCCGATGAGTTCGAGTTTGTAGGGCTCGTTTGACAGCTCAGCTCGAGCCTCCTCATCTGTCACGACCCGGCGCATAAAGCGCTGGCCTTCCTGGACGATTCGGTTCATCTCTTTTTCTAGCGATACCAAGTCCTCGGGCGTGAAAGCAGTCTCGACGTCGAAATCGTAATAGAACCCGTCGGTTACTGGTGGCCCAATCCCAAGCTTCGCCGCGGGGTTGGTGCGTTGCACCGCTTGCGCCAAGACATGCGCGGTCGAATGGCGCAAAATGTCGAGTCCATCACTGGACGAAATGTCAACGCCCTCGATGACATCGCCAATGCTCGCCTGATGAGCCAAATCCCGCAACTCTCCGTTGACACGCATTGCAACGATCGATTTGTCGGTGAAGAGTTCGAAGCCGGTGCGGGATTCCGTGAGCGTTATCGAGTCTGACATCGACAACCCTCCGTACTCAGTTTTCTGTGAGTGGGCGATACCGGGATCGAACCGATGACCTCTTCCGTGTCAGGGAAGCGCGCTACCGCTGCGCCAATCGCCCATTTCGTTTTCAATTGTGTGAGGTGGCGACGGGATTTGAACCCGTGTGGACGGCTTTGCAGGCCGCTGCCTCGCCTCTCGGCCACGCCACCGTGTGGGTTCTTTCGACCCGGAGGTTTACCTCGAGCGGATGACGAGATTCGAACTCGCGACCCTAACCTTGGCAAGGTTATGCGCTACCACTGCGCCACATCCGCACATCATCTTTCGATAACTCCCTGACTCTATCGAAACATGCTGGTGATTCCAAACCATCGCGGGTGCGTGTCTTGCTGTGGGCGATACCGGACTTGCGCGAGAGCCCAGTGGGCTCACGCGTCTGACCCAACTGGGACGCGCGGGGATTGCTGTGGGCGATACCGGACTCGAACCGATGACCTCTTCCGTGTGAAGGAAGCGCGCTACCAACTGCGCCAATCGCCCTTATCCCATTCTCACATGACAGCGGGATGGGTCGGACACCCGCGGGGTTAAGCCAAAACTTGTCGGTGCGTCAGTGCGACGAGTCGTGACTGAGCGCGGAGGTACTTTTTGCTGAAACCTCCAGAAATCATTTCGTTGGGAAAGACCTCGTCTACCGCCACGCCAGTTGCGCGGATTGGGACGTCCGAGTCATAGAGACGGTCGACGAGCGCGACGAATCTCAGAGCGTCGTTTTGATCGGTGAACGGGACGACATCACGCCAGATTACGAGAGAGACACCAGCAATTAACGGGACGTATTTACTTGGATGAAGGGTCGCTAGGTGCCGCACGACCTCGCCGAACAGGTCATCAGAAACTCTGTCCGTCGTGGGTAGTTCATTGATTTCGGCCTCGGTAGCAACGTCGGCACGTCCCTCGTTTTCGCGATGTCGATAGTCAACACCGTCAATTCGCAGCGTGACGAAGCGATCTGATAGGGCATGAATCTCGCGCAGAAAATCCGCGGCGGCGAAACGCCCTTCGCCCAGTGCATTCGGCGGGGTGTTCGATGTCGCCATGACCTTCGTTCCCTTTTCCATGAGGTCACCCAGTAAACGGGTCATCATCATTGTGTCTCCAGGGTCATCGAGCTCGAATTCGTCAATGGCGATGAATGAAGCGCCCGCGAGGGCCTTTGCCGCTGCGGCATAACCAAGCGCTCCGACCAATGCGGTGTATTCGATAAACGTGCCGAAATATTTTCGTCCAGCGGCACGGTGCCAGGTGGCGGCCAAAAGGTGAGTTTTCCCAACACCAAAACCGCCATCGAGATAGAGTCCCGGTCGCTGTGCAGAGCGTCGAAATAGTCCACCGCCTCCTCCACCAGCAAAATCGTTTGCCGTATCACGAGCAGCGGACTGAGATGGGTAGTTCGGGTCGGGCTGGAACGACTCGTACGATGCTGATGCAAACTGTGGCGGAGGCACGAGGTGGCCGAGCATCTGAGCGGTAGTCAGAGACGGTTGTCTTTCGACCAAATGTATGCGCGACACGATTTCCCGAGCCTACCCGACTGAGTTCAGCGCGTACGCAATAATCAAAGTCATGAAGGTTTCTAACGACTACCCCAACGTTTTCGAATTCGATTCTCGCGACACCACACCAGCATCGACCTGGTGGGACACGATCGGTGAACGATGGGTGCGCGTGAACCTCATCACCGATTGTCTTGGGAATACCGTCGGTGACTCTCGCTCGAGCCGCGATCTCACCGGAGGCGCTGACCGTGATCTGCTCACAGCTTTGCGGGCCGACGCCGACGTTATCCTTCTTGGAGGTGAAACCGTTCGCGCTGAAGCAGATTCCATCCCCCGCAATAAAGATGTCGTGATCGTTTCGAAAAGCGGAAATATTCCAGTCAGCGCCATCGCGCGTGCACGTGGGCGAATCACGGTTCTGCACGGCAGGTCGGCAAGCGTTCCGAGTTCGACGACCGGCGTTGTCCTTGGTCGATTCACAGGCACCGCCATCATCAAAGCGGTCAGAGCGCTCGGCTATCAAAAGATTGTCTGCGAGGGCGGTTCTACACTTGCACGAAATCTTCGTGATGCGCAGGTCGTCGATGAGTGGTGTCAGACTCTCTCACCGAAACTGGGGAAACGCATACCGGAACTCGTGGCCCCTGATTTTGGGGGTACATTGGTCAATGTTGCACACGATGAGGATGGATACCGTTATCTGCGCTGGCGCCGCAACGGCGCGCCTCTGGTTTCCGACTGAAGCCCTCCCATACATTTGACGAATGGGCACCGACTCGTCAACACCCCCCTACTTTGCGGAACTCGTTGCCTCTGTTTCCGCGATTGACTGGCCAGACGGTCTCGACGTTCACCGCATCGATGCGCCGACAGGACTTGCCCCCAACGCGTTGGCATTCGCGGCAGATGTAACGGCGGGACCGGGGAAACACGATCGTGGCACCGGTCGGCTTATCTTCCTTGATGACCCTAGTGAGCCCACTGGCTGGGGTGGCCGAACCCGCGTTATCATTTTTGCGCAATCCCCGATCGAAGCATTAATGGGAGGACACGACGAACTTGCGCACGTCGCGTGGTCGTGGCTAACTGAATCGCTGATGTTAGCTGGCGCGTCGTATGAACATCCGTCTGCAACCGTCACGCGGGTTGTGTCGGTTGGATTTGGAGATCTCGCTTCTCAAGGTCGCGGATCACAAATCGAGGTTCGCGCGTCCTGGTCTCCTACGTCGAGTGACGGAAAGCCTCACGCAGAGGCGTGGGCTCGATTTGTTTTGCACCTTGCGGGGTTCGAGATCCTTCCCGACGGTGTTGTCGCGATGGGTGTGTAATGGCCGAAGCCGCAACGACGCCGGATGCAGTCACCATAGACCTGCCACCAGCACAGCTCAGTCGTGTTCCTCGTGTGATCGACACGGATGACGCGCTTGCTGCCGCGATTCTGGAGCTTTCGGCTGGTGCGGGCCCGTTCGGTGTTGATGCCGAACGGGCGAGCGGTTTTCGCTATTCCGCAAGGGCCTATCTGATCCAAATCAGTCGCCGGGGTGGTGGTACCCACCTCATCGACCCGATTGCCTTCGGCGACCTCGCC